>DOJW01000007.1 GCA_003511165.1 Candidatus Dependentiae bacterium | reverse complement strand
TTTTAATTATCGAGTTCGCGTTATATTAATAAAAAAAAGGGCAGAGAAAAATCTCTGCCCTTTTTTTTAGTTTGTTTATTTACTTTTTGATTTCTAAAAGCGCTTCTTTGAAGTTATCGATTGAAAGTTTTGAATTGCCTTTAAATAATGTTTTTGATTGTACTTTGTTTATCAAATTGGTTAATTCGGCAAAGCTACAACCTTCTGTGATCGCTACAAGTTCATCGAAATTCAACTGAGAAGCATCAAATGATTTTTGTACTTTTTCTAATTGCTTTTGAAAGAACATTTTTCTTATTTCTGTATTTGGAAGTTGCATTTTTAGACGAATATCAAATCTTCCGGATCTGACTAATGCTTCATCCAAGTCTTCTTCTGTGCTTGTTGCTGCTATGATTAAAACTGGTTTGTAAGGATTGCGTGGTTTAAACCCATTTAATTTGGTAAGTAGTGTTGCAAGTGCTTGAGCGCGATAAGGATCGCCATCTTTGTTGTTTCGTTTGCTTCCTATGAAGTCGAGTTCGTCTATAAACAAAATCGATGGAGCAGATGCTTCTGCTAAAGCAAAAATTTTATCGATTTTAGTTATTCTTGATGCAAAAAACATACCGTCGTTTTCTTCGTATCCAATTAATTCAGATGTGCAAACCGCCCAGCAAGGACATCCAATTTCGCCCGCTATTGCTTTTGCAAACATAGTTTTACCTGCTCCTGGGTTACCAACCAAAAGAATTCCGGTTGGAGCTGTTGTTTTGAAGCGTTTGAATTTTAATGGATTTTTCATAGAATCGATAACGTAATTCAGCGATTCTTTTTCTTTTTCAGATCCGATTATATCTTTGAATGTTAGATTTTTTTCTAAAGATTTGAAAAAAACAGATTTTTCGCTTTTAATTTTTTCTTTATTTTTTTGTTTGTTTATTTCGTAAGATTCTGTTTGAAGTGCCTGGTATATAGAAGTTACAAATATTCCAGCAATTTTTTCAAAGAAGGCATTATTACCTACGCTATTTTGAAAATTAACAAAGCCTTTAACTTGTTCACGAAACGTTTTCATTAAAGTTTCATCGTCGATTTTGTCCATTCCTTGAAGCATTTTGGCACCTTTTCTGGAGCTTAAATAATGCATAATGGCGGGAAGGATTGCAAAACAAAATGCAGGAATAACATAATATGAAAAAGTTGATCCCCATACCCAACTTGTTAAATATTCAGGCATTGTTTGTGTTGATTGTTGTTTTACCATTATGCCTACTAGTTGTTTTATCTCATTTATTAATTCTGTAGAATTGCTGCAAACGTTATTGGAGTAACTTATTGATGCTGCTTTATAAAATTGTTTTATATCGTTTAAAACAAATTTAAGTTCATTTTCAAATTGTTCTTCACTTATATTTTCTTGGATTATGAAGTTACATTTTTGAAGTAAATCTGTGAATTGTTCATCAAACTGTTTTTCGAGTTCTTTACTTTTTAAGACTTTATTCCAAGCTGCTATCGTAAGTAATTTATTAGGATTTAAGTTACTTGTGTTTGAAATTTGTTGATTATGTAATGGTGCAATTATATCTTCAACTATTTTATTTGCATTAAACAAGTCGTTGCAGCCTTGTGCATATTTTAAAAGTTGTACTCTTGCAGTTTCTATTTGCTCTTGTGGTGCGTTTTCTGTTTTTATTGTTTGAGTAAAGGCTATTGCGCAGGCAAGTAGCATTACCGTTTTAAATGATTTTAAATTAAACATAAACTTTAGCTTCCTTTTAATTATCAAAATTATTATTAAAAATTGAATTTGTCCCTAAAATACCCTGTTTTCACTATACCGATGGCATTCTTTTGGTCAAATTTAATTTCCTTTTTAAAAAAAACGTCATTTTATGTTAATATTCCCTATGTTTAGTCTTCTAAAGCGAGCGAAATTTTTAAGGACTTTTATGAATTACGATTTCAAAGAAATTGAAGCAAAATGGCAAAAAAAATGGAGCAAAGATCCTTATTTTAAAACAAAATCGGATCGAAAAGGTAAAAAATTTTACTGTTTGGATATGTTTCCATATCCTTCCGGGTCTGGAATTCACATGGGGCACTGGAAAAATTATGTTCTCTCTGACATTTATGCCCGTATAAAATTCTTACAAGGTTACAATGTTCTTCATCCTATGGGATGGGATGCTTTTGGTCTACCTGCGGAAAATGCTGCAATCAAGCTTGGTTTGCATCCAAAAGAAAATACCGCAAATAATATTGCAAATTTCAAACGTCAGCTATCCCAAATCGGGGCAATGTACGATTGGGATAAAGAGGTAAATACCACAGATCCAAATTATTATAAATGGACGCAGTGGATATTTTTGCAAATGCACAAAGCTGGGCTTGCATATCAATCTGAAGCACCAATAAACTGGTGCCCAAGTTGTTTGACCGGTCTTGCAAATGAAGAGGTTGTCGGCGGCAAATGTGATCGTTGTGGTACAGAAGTTACTAAAAAGTTGATTCGTCAGTGGGTGCTAAAAATCACAGAATATGCAGAAAAGTTACTTGAAGGGCTTGATAAGCTAGAGTGGCCAGAAAAAGTAAAGTCGATGCAGCGAAACTGGATTGGCAAAAGTGTTGGTGCAACGGTTAACTTTAAAGTAGCCGGAGATGAAAGTTCAAATCTTGAAGTTTTTACAACTCGTCCCGACACCCTTTTCGGTGCAACATTCGTAGCATTGGCTTACGACCATCCGCTTGTATCAAAACTTACATCAAAAGAAAATCAAAAGTCGGTAGAAAATTTCATAAAAGAGATGCAAGAGCAATCTTCTGAAGATCGATTTGCAGAAAATCCAGAAAAAAAAGGTGTTTTCTTGGGAAGCTATGTGATCAATCCTGTTAATGACCAAAAGATACCAGTTTATCTAGCAAGTTACATTTTGAGCAATTATGGAACTGGTGCGATCATGGCTGTTCCTGCGCATGACGAACGCGATTTTGAGTTTGCAAAAAAATATAATTTACCAATCATTGAAGTTGTAAAATCGCAAGCAACTGATGAATCTATTTATGATGAAAATGGCAATTTAACTTGTGCGACAACCGGTGATGGTATTTTAATAAATTCTGCACAGTTCAATGGTTTAGATGCTAAAAGCGAAGGTTCTGCAAAAATTATCAAATTTTTGGAAGACAAAGGTGTTGGCAGTGCAAAAACTTGTTATAAGTTGCGCGATTGGATTTTCTCTCGTCAAAGATATTGGGGTGAACCAATTCCTATGGTCCATTGCTCCAAGTGTGGAACTGTACCAGTGGATGAAAAAGATTTGCCAGTTGTTTTGCCAGAGGTTGAAAATTATCAACCTACAGGAACTGGAGAGTCGCCACTTGCTGCAATTAGTGAATGGGTAAATACAAAATGTCCAAAGTGTGGTGATAGCGCAAAGCGAGAAACAAATACAATGCCACAGTGGGCAGGGTCTTGCTGGTATTTTTTACGGTATCCAAATACAGAATTAAATGACAAACCTTTTGATTCACAAGATATGAAATACTGGCTTCCCGTAGATCTTTATATTGGTGGAATAGAGCATGCTGTTTTACACCTTTTGTATGCGCGATTTTATATAAAAGTTTTACATGATTTAGGATATTTAGAATTTGATGAACCGTTTACACACCTTTTTAATCAAGGAATGATTTGTGCAAAATCAAATAGCGGTCGAATAGAAAAAATGTCCAAGTCCAAAGGTAACGCTGTAAATCCTGATGACATGGTAGGTGAGTTTGGAACCGACGCCCTTCGCCTTTACATGCTCTTTATGGGACCACCAGAAATGGATGTTGAATGGCAAGATAGCGGACTAAAAGGAACGAAAAACTTTTTGGGCAGACTTTGGAAATTACTCACAACAACAGAATTTGTAGAAACTGCAGATGAAAAAACTTTAAAACGTTTTCATTTGTTTTTGAAAGATTTTGCGGAGCGAATTGAAAGTTTCAAAGTAAATACAGCCGTTTCTGCGATGATGGAATTTTTGAATGATTTAAGTGAACAAAAGTTGAAGCTCGATCGCAAAACAACGCAGCAATTCTTAGCTGCAATCTCTGTTATGGTTCCGCATTTTTCAAGTGAACTTTTAGAAAAACTGCTTAACAAAAATTTAGCAGATTGTTCTTGGCCAACTTTTGATCCGAAACTTGCAGCTGTGAATGAGATAGAAATTGCGGTGCAAGTAAATGGAAAATTGCGTGCGAATGTAACTATTCAAAAAGGCGAATCGCAGCAAGATGTTCAGTCAAAAGCAGAAATTGCTATTGAAAAATGGTTAAAAGAAGGAACCGTTATCAAAGTTATATTCGTTGCAGATCGCCTTATAAATTTTGTAATTAAGTGAAAAGGATTTTTTAGATGAAACTTTTTTTAGACACAGCCGATAGGCAATTAATCAAAAAATGGGTAGCAACTGGTGTTGTGGATGGCGTAACAACCAACCCAACATTACTTTCCAAAGAAGGCAATGATTGCAAAAAAGTATTGCTCGATATTTGTTCGATGGTAAGCGGCGATGTTAGCATCGAAGTGGTAAAAAAAACACCACAAGATGTGTACAAACAAGCTCTTGAAATCTCAAAGCTTGCAGACAATGTTGTTGTCAAAATTCCATTTCACCAAGATTATTTGCCTGTGATTGCAAAATTGGTACAAGAAGGTGTTGAGATTAACGTAACTTTAATTTTCTCTCTTCTTCAATCACTTCTTGTTGCAAAGCTTGGTGTTAAATATATTTCACCTTTTGTTGGTCGCTGGGATGATATCGATATTAACGGAATTACATTGATCGGAGAAATGCGCGAAATGTTTGATAACTATGGATTTGATAGTTTGATACTTGCTGCATCGCTTAGACATTTGATGCACTGGCATGATGCAGCACTTGCAGGTGCCGATATCGCAACAATTCCGCCAAAGTTGCTTGAACAAGTTATGAATCATCCATTGACGGAAAAAGGTATTGCAATGTTCGACGCTGATTGGCAAAAGCTAAACAAAGCTGAATTGCTAGATTAAGGTAAAATAAACTGGAAAGTAGAATTTATGTTTAAATTTAAGTTAATTGTTTTTTCCATATTTTTGTTACTAACAAGATCAATTTGTTGTGAAGGAGATGTTATGATTATAGCCCATAGAGGAGCTTCTGGGTATATGCCTGAAAATACTGCTAGCTCTTTTAAAAAAGCAATTGAAATGAATGTTGAAGCTGTTGAATTTGATGTTTATAAATGTAAATCTGGCGACTTGGTTGTGATGCATGATGCTAATGTTGATAGGACTACTAATGGAAAAGGATTAGTAAAAGCTAAGACGCTAAAAGAACTTAAAGCTTTAGATGTTAATGGCGGAGGTAAGATTCCTACGTTTTCTGAAGTGCTAGATACACTTGATGCAAAAACAAAAATTGTAATTGATATAAAAGAAGAGGCCGTTGCTGCAGAATTGGCAAAGATTATAAATTCTTATGTAGAAAATAAAGGTTGGAAGCAAGAACAATTTTATGCGACTGGATTTCAGCATGAAGAGTTGAAGCGTTTGGCTACTCTCGTACCTTTTGTAAAATTAATTCCTTCAGTGATTTGTATACCATATAAAATGGCAAATTTTGCAGAAGAAATGGGAGCTTATGGTGTTTGTTTGGTGAACGTTGAAAATTGTTTTTCGGAATCCTTAGCAAAAGATGTAAAAGCTAGAGGTTTAAAACTTTGGGTATGGAGTCCAAGCGAAAACATTGAAACAGTAACAAAGTTATATCAATTGGGCGTTGATGCAATAATGGTAGATTATCCCGATGTTGTAAAAGAATTGTGGCTAGAAACTATGAAGCAAGATAAAATCAAACGCGAACAGTTTGCCTTACGCAATGCCAATCATAAGGGAATTAATGAAAATCGTTAATGAGAAAATTTCTATCACAGAACTTTCGGAAATGTCTAAAAGAATGTTTGGAAGGCTCGTGAAGGCTGTGGTTGATATTGAAAAAGGAATTATGGCTGTAGATTCTGAACTTCATGTGGACGAAGAACAACTTTTGCTAGAAAACGAATCTACTCAAGAAAATTTGTGGGGAATAAATTTGTACCCAGGTAGATATCCTAATGAAAATTGGATTGAATTTGATTCGATGATAAATTTGCGCCCGGTGCAAGGCAATGAGACTAGGGGAGTAGATGACTTGCACATCAGAGAAAAAATAATAAACATAGTTGCTAGATTGGTTTGTCAATGATAATTCATAAGGACCTAGCTGCTGGGCGCTGGTTTAATTTTTCTATAATTGAGCAACTAGCTAATGTAGGTAGCGACGTTGAGCGAACTATAAAATGGAAAAATGAAGGTGATATTGAGTGTAGTAAAGAAGCTTTTTGGCGAGTTTTGGAACTCTTAGACCTTACGATTAGAGATCCAAAAAATAAAAAACGCCTTAAGGAAATATTGAGGGTACGGTACTTGCTTGTGGATCATTTTATGTATGACGATGAACATAAAAGTACAGATGAATCTTGGCAAAAATATTTCTTACAATTTGCATATGCAGCAGCGATTAAACGAGGAAGATAAAAATAAAAAGGCCCGCAAATTTCGTGGGCCTTTTTTATTAAGTAATTCTAAAATTTAAGTCTAGTATTTAAATTTTTTTGAATAGTTTATCAATTAACTGCCAACTTACAAGAGAGACGTGTACTCTTCCTTGTTGTGATGAACCTGCAAAAATCACAAAACCAGGCACACTTTTTTTATGTTTTAAAGCCTCCCAATAATTGAGGCCGTCAAGAAAACGCTGATTAAAAGTTCTGCCCGATTTGATTTCGATTGGTATAAGTTTTTGCTTGTCCTCGATAATGCAATCGACTTCATGTTCTGTTTTATCACGCCAAAAGTATATACGTGGATCAGTGCCTTTGTTATGGTAGTGTTTAAGAATATCAGCAATAACAAACGACTCAAAAATATTGCCTCTGTTTGGGTGGTTTGCCAAATCTTCTTCTTTAATTTGAAGAAGCGAGCAAATAAGTCCGGGATCATAAAAATAAAGCTTAGCCGTTTTAACTAAGCGTTTGCCCAAATTTTCATGGTAAGGGTGCAAGAGAAAAACAATGTAACTCGATTCTAAAATGCTAAGCCAACGTCTGACTGTGACATCACTTACGTTGGCATCATTGCTGAGCGCTGTAAAGTTAACCAATTGGCCAACGCGTGCCGCGCACAATCTAATAAATGTTTGAAACGTTGCCAAATCACCAATGTTAGTAAGTTGGCGAACGTCTCGTTCAATGTACGTTTGTAGGTAGTTTTTATAGAGTTTTTCCGGCGGAATTTTTTCTGAATAAATCGCTGGGTAGCAGCCTTGGTAAAGCATAGGTTCGATTTCAGGTGGTAGCTGGCCACTTTCCCTGAGTTCTAAAATTGATAAAGGTAAAAGTGTGTGAAGTGAAATTCTTCCAGCCAGAGATTGAGTGATGGCCTTGTTCATCAAAAAATTTTGCGAGCCAGTTAAAATAAAGTACCCGCGTTTCTTGTCTTGATCAACGATAGTTTGAATATATGATAGAAGTTCAGGCACATATTGAAATTCATCGATAATAATTCCGTGGTCATTGCGGTTGGTCAGCAAAAAAGTTCGCGGGTCTCTTTTGGCCTCTTCCCGCAAGTCTAAGTCTTCAAGTGAAAGATAGTTATGTTTTTGGAATAAATCCTTTGCAAGCGTTGTTTTACCTGATTGTCGTGGACCCAAGATGCCAACAACAGGGAAATATCGTGCCCCATCGAGCACATCTTTAGCAATTTTGCGTTTTATCATATGAAATCTCCTTTTAGACCGATTTAAATCATCAATGGACAAATTCTACATTGAATATCGAATTTGTCCAAGATAATTAAAATAATTGGTAAAATTGCCTAAAATCAGCCGTTTTTTGGATGGGATTAGTCTAAGACGTTTTGAATATAGACTTTTTAGGAGTGAAATCTCGATATTTATCTACTAAAAAGTCGATTTTTACGACCTGCGAATTCGATATTATTTGGTGAATAAAAAGTTAAATTCTACAACTGCTCATTGTAAGATTAATAAGAAAGGCCCGCAAGGCAAGTGTACGGGCTTTTTTATTGAGTAACTTTGTTAATTTTAGTTTGATTAAAATTCAATAGTACTTCCGCTATGAAATGTTCCGCTGGCTGTTTTGGAAATTAATTCTGTTTGATTTGGCATCACATCGATAAGCTTTTTGATAGATCCAAAACCAGAGCAATGATTGGGTAATAAAAGTTTAATATTTTCTTGTTTTATCAAATCTATATTTTTATTAATTTCTAGCGCATTTGAACTTTTGAGATGTAGGCCACCAATCAGTGCGTAAACTGGTATTTCATTATTAAATGCTTTTTTCGCATCTTCTATAATTGCAGGTAAACCTTGATGCGCACAACCTACGATGATAACGAGACCTTTATCTTTAATCTTTGCAACGGCATTTATCTCATAAGTTTTTAGAGCTGTATTTATTGTAGGTCTTTCTTTTATTATCCAAAATCCAGGTGTTATTTCTATATTTTCTGTAACATGATGCACATTTGTATAAACCGATTTTAGCAAATCACTTTTTGGCATATGCTCGCCGAAAGCATCTGATGTGCAATACATAGGTTTGGTAGATATAAAATGACTCGCCTTTTCCATGCCTCCGCTGTGATCATCATGCGGATGGCTTAAAATGAAAGCGTCAATTTTATTGAGATCAATTTTTAGGATATTAGCATTATGAAGTAAAACATCTCCAGAGTATCCAGTATCAAAAAGAAATTTTTTGTTATCTGCTTCGATCAAAAGTGATAGACCATGCTCGCTCCAAAATGGTTCTCTAGGTGCCGTGTCTTCTAGGAGAACTGTAATTTTTAATGAGTTGAGAAAAGTCATAAAATTAATCTTTTGATAAATTATTAATATGCATCAGTTATTTTACCGGAATTTGCATAACTACCGGTTCATGGTGCATTAGTTGCATGCATGTTAAAAAATTTTGTAGCGAAGTAACAATAGTCATATCGTTTCTCATTGGGTGAAAACTTGTCCATTGATGATTTAAGGCATCTTTATCAAAAATGTATGTTACTTTATTTTGTTCATCGAATAGAAGTCCGTATGGCGTTACAGAACCTGGAGATACTTTTATATATTCAAGTAATTCATCTGTTTTTCCAAAAGTAAGTCGAGCACATTGCAATTGTTTGCCTAAAGTATTGAGATCAACATGTTTATCTTCTAAAACACTAACAAGAAAGAATTTACCTTTTTTGTCAGTCAAAAATAAAGTTTTAAAATATGGCTGGGGAATAACTTCAGATGATGTTGTAACTCCATCAATTGTCTTTATTGCAGGTTTATCGTCAACAGTAAAAACTGGCTGGTGCTCAAAAAGTTGGTATGCAATGTTATGTGTTTTTAAAAAGATAAATAACAGATTTTCTTTCATAAATTTTTAGTAACGGTTACATCTAT
The DNA here is from genome assembly GCA_003511165.1 of Candidatus Dependentiae bacterium. NCBI lineage: Bacteria > Candidatus Babelota bacterium. The sequence goes on along the minus strand of DOJW01000007.1, from coordinate 233,833 downwards.
TGTTTTATCAGAAGCAATGTTATTAAACGGCGGCGTTTGCTTATAGCTTGTTTCGCTTATATGTTTCAAAATGAATTCGGCTCTTTTTGCAGTGCTTTCTAGGGTGCTTAATTTTTTACCATTTTCATCACATTGGAATGCGGGTACAAAAATTGGTGAATAACCTAAATTTCTATAATGTTTAATAATTAATTCATGAATTATTAGCGCTTCTTTCAAATTTTCTATTCTTACAGAATCTGTTTGGTATGAATCTTCTACAAAATCTAAGACAAAGACAGCGGTATAGTTTGTGGATGAAGTTTTTTCTTGCAGGGTTGGTGGAAGAGATATTAATTGGTGATGGTCGCAGTAGGCTAGACCATCGATAATTCCTCTATCAAGGAAAACTAAGTCTTTTTTGTTAAGCATAGATTCCAGCTCGACTTGTTTTTTTGCAACAGCTTCTTGAAACCCGCAAATATCATTTCCATGTGTGGGGTTTGGCAAGCCTTGTTTTATGGCATCTTCGATTATAGTGGTAGCCACTTCTGGAAGAGTTTTGAAGCCGCGAGATTGTAATGTTTGGATGATTGTAGTTTTTCCGTTGCCAGGACCGCCGGTTAAAACATATTTTTTAGCGGCGCTAAATGAGTGACATAATGCAAGTGAAGAAATAATAACCATATTTTTGAATACCTTTGTTTTTTGTATCACTCTACTTCCTTTTCCTTTTTTTACTCTAGATTTTTAGCTTTCAAATTCGAGTAAAACTAACAGAATAAATATTAGGAGTCAAATTAAAAAATGGCTGATTAACAAGAAAAAAGGGAGCGAAAATTCGCTCCCTTTTTAAGTTTTGATTTTTTACTTGATTGGAACAGTGTAAGTAGATTTTTCTTTTTTACTTGGTTTTTCTTTTTTTACTTCAACTTTTAATATTCCGTCTTTGTATTCCGCTTTTGCAGTTTCAGGCTTTACTTTTGTGCTCAGTGTTCGAGAAATGCTGAAATCTTGAGTGCTGAATTCTTTTCTATAAAAGTTTTTGTCTTTTGTTTCCGATTCTTTTTTGTTTTTTACTTCCAAAGAAAATGATTTTTCTTGTATTTCAAATTTGATGTTGTCTTTATCAGTTCCCGGCATTGCGATTTCGATCAAAAGAGTTTCATCATTTTTGTCTGAAATATTAACTTTTGGAGAGTCAGCATTTATGTTCATTTCAAAAGTCCAATTTTCAGGTGAAAAAACTTCTTTTACCTCTTCTGTTACTTTTTCAATAACATCAGGTAAAGTTCTTTTTTTTGTTGTAGGTGTTTCTTCTCCGCCAGATGAAATGTTAAGAGGCAGTGCGGTTAAACTTAAAATCAAAATTAATAGCGCTTTTTTCATAAAAACCTCATTAATCATAAAAATATTATTTTAGTTTTGTTCTTTTTCTGACCCTGTTTCAGCTGCAAGATTAGCCGGTACTTTTACCGTGAGTATAAGAGTGTCATTCTCCAATCGTTCTAATTTGTAGTCATCCAAAATGCAATCGTTTGGTAATAAAACTTTATAATCTATAAATTCGATTCCCTTGTTTAGCAAATACTTTGATATGATATCGCTTGTTTTAATTACTTCTTTATTTTCAAAGTTTGTGGAGGCGGAAATAAGTAAATAATTGTAACCATCTTCAGAGTTGAAAATTTCTGATTGGAAACCTTTGCCAGTTAATTCTGGTGCATAAATTTCGAGTGTTAATTCTTTCAGGTCCGGTTTAGCTACTTCTTCTGTCTTGGCTGAATTGCAATCTTCCTGATTATCAACTATTGATGTTAATAAAATTATTGTTTTGACTACATCTTCTTTTGGTACGTCTGTTAATTCTAATGTTATTGTGCATCCTGCTAGCATTAGTGACGTTGCAAAAGTAGATGCTATTAATAAAAATAAAAATTTGGAAAATGATTTCATAAAATGGCCTCTTACTTTTTTATTGTACTACGGTTTCAATATATTTTTGCTCTGCTTCAAGTGTCTTTTCTTTAAAAAAGAAAGTATTACTTTTTTGATTTTTTTTCCAATCTTCTTTTACTGCTTTTTGTCCAGCTTCTCCGCCGTTTTTCCAAAGTTGCTTTAATTCTTCAACTTCTTGTTTGATAGCATAAGGCTTGTAATTTGCAATTTTTGTATTTGCTGCCAGTGAGTTTGCATTTATTTTGGCTTGAGTTAATGCAAGTTTGTCCAAATAGTGATAAATAGGATTTACCGGTTTATAAGCGATTGACTCTAATGCTTGGATTTGCATTCGGTACATTTCAACTGCTTTTTGTATAGATTTTTGTGTTATATATAATTTTGCAGCTTTGGCAAATTTTAAAGCTGCATCTTTGTATAGTTTGTTTGCAGCATCGCCTGTTTTGTTCCATCCAACGAAACCTTTTCCTTTGCTTTTTACCCATTGCATATGTTTGTTTGCTTCATCATTAGCTAAAGTAAGTAATCTGCGTGCTTCATTTTCTGTTATTTTTGTTTTATCAGTTGCTTGCAGCTTTTGAAGTGGGGCTTTGTTAATTCCCTTTTTTATAAAAAAATCATTAATTTGATTCATAACAGAATTTGCTATTTTTTGCATCTCTTGGGAGTTTTCACCGATTAAGCTCCAATTTATTTCGTGATTTTGCAGATGAAAATAAATTTTATAAAGTGATTCATAAACATCTTTGGTGCTAGGAAAAGCAATGAGTGCTTTTTTGATAAATAAAAGATCTGTTTTGGCTGCTTCTGTATAATCTTTTTCAAAGACGTCTGTTTTGGTTACAGGTTGAGGCGTACTGCTCTTTGCTTTAGCGGTTAATGTTACATTGTTTGTTACATTTAAAATTATAAGTAATGTGAATATCGATTTTATTTTCATAAACTATCTCCTTAATTCAACGTTTTCTACTTGATAAAAGCTGATTCTTTGCTCATTGTTGTTTTCATCTGTGAGTATTAAATCTCCATTTGTGGCAAAGTCTTTTGCGATTCCCTCGACAAAGGATCCATCATTTTGATGAACTTTGATTTTTTGGTTTAAATAAAGCTGTTTTGTTTTCCAGTTTTTATAAATCAAATCAAATTTTTTGTCTTTCCACGCGGAATATAATTTATCAATTTCGCATAGGCAGTTGTCAATAATTGTCTTTAGATCAAAAATTTTGTTTAGCAGATCTTTTAAACTTGTTGCGATTTTGTAAAGCTCGTCATTTGGTGGAAATGAATTATTTATGTTTAAAGCTATTCCGATGATTATCGCTTTTGGTAAATTTTTTTCCCAAACAATTTCGACCAGCATTCCGCCAAGTTTTTTATTATTGAGCATAAAATCATTTGGCCATTTAATTTTGATATTGTGCTCTTGCAACGCATTTACTACTCCAAGTGAAAATGCCATTGTTAAACTATTTATTTTATTTTCAAGATCAGATTCATCAATGTAGGTAATTTGTGGTTTTAGCAAAATTGTCAAAATTGCTTGACCTTCAAAACACTGCCAAACTCTATTTCCTCGTCCTTTTGCATTTTCTATGAAATCGGTCAAAAAGACTGTTCCATCACCAGCCGTTTCAATATTACTTTTGGCCCAGTCAAGTGAACTTTTGCAGCTTTTTTGATATAAGATTTTATTTCCGATTACCATTAAATCTCACTTTATTTTTAATTTGATTTCTCTTTGAGTTTCTCGCTTTATATCCCGTTCTTTTATCTCTTGTTTTTTGCTTATCGCATTTTTATGTTTTGCTACGCCGATTTCTATTTTCACGAGACCTTTTTCATTAAAATAAGCTTTGAGCGGAATGATCGTTAATCCTTTTTTAGAAGTTTCACCGATTAATTTCATTATCTCTTTTTTGTGTAAAAGCAATTTTCTAGTTTTTTTAGATGTATCTTGTTTTTGGTATGCGTGTGAATATGTGGAAATAGAACAGTTTATTAGATTAAGTTCACCTTCATGGATTGTTGCAAAAGCTTCGTTTAATGAAATATTTCCAGCGCGAATTGATTGTACTTCATCTCCGTTTAAAACTATGCCAGCTTCCATGGTGTATAAAATTTCATAGTTGTGAAATGCTTTTTTATTTATTGTAATGATTTTCATGCTATTCCTGCTTTAACTTTTAGTTTTTTTGTAATTTTTAAAGAAGTTTAAAATAAATGGATATGCGATAAAACTAGCTAGAATCGCCATTAAATTACCACCTACCAAAAATGATAATAAACAGATTTTCCCACAACCAAATAAATGGTGAAGAGGGATGACCCAAGACGAATCGATTTTGAAGATTGAATGAATGATGTAATATCCAACTCCATAATCGAGTGAATAAATTGGTATCATTGTCCATGGATTATTCACAATTGTTCCGAGTAAAATCATAGGCATATTTAATCCAAATAACCAAGGAAAAACAACCGCCATGATTGTGTGAAATCCAATAAAGGGTGAAAATGCGATAAAAAGTCCAAGGCAAAATGAAATAGCGAGGGTGCTTGGGGCAGTGGTAGTTATTTTTTGTTTTTCAATGATATCGATTATTTTTTTTTTAAATTTTTGAGTTAAATTCACAAATTTCCTTAACTTGTAAAAATTGTTCAACTATTTATTATTTTAGAATAACATTAGTCTTTGAAATCGATTTTTAATTAGGGCCACATTTGGAGAGTTTAACATGGAATTTTTTAAAAATAGAATTTTTGGATTTTTAACAGCTCTTTTGCTTTTTAGTTTTTCATTTTTAAATGGCAGGAAAGATTATTTTGAGGATTTGGTTCAGCTCAAAGGTTTTATAACCACTAACAAAGAAACAAAAAAAATGCCGCAATTTTCGGTTTACTATGCGGGCGTACAAACTGTTAGTGATGAGGCTGGAGTTTTCACACTTGTTGTCTCACGTTATCAGATTGCAAATTTAGCATTACTTGTATGCAAAGATTTTAAACCTCGATTTCAAAAAAGCGTTGTAAAAATTGAGTCCGATTGCAAATGTAAAAAAATTAAAAAAGATTCAAATACTGTTTTAGGCCAATTTATCGATCGTAAAAAGCCTTACGTTTATCTCGTTCAAACCGCAAATATGTGGGGACAACCTTGCTGGCAGTTTCAAAAATTGTTAACCGATAAAATTCCAGATAATTGTGTGATCATCCGTATGAATCCGAAAATTATAAGTAGTGTTGAAAATTGGCAGGGACCTTTTTCGAATAAGTTTCAACGTTTTGTGAAAATAACTTTGAAATCAACAGTTACTGACCAAAAGACAAGCAAATCTGAATATAAATCATTGCTTGGAACTGCAATCGATGTGAAGAAATTTTATGAACCGACTAAAAGGGTTGAACGAAAAGCTGTTGGGAAAAATTTAGTTAAGGTTTCACAAGTCGTTGCTTAAATGCCTATCAAATACATCGGTTGTTAAATCTGTAAATTGATTTTTAGATGCTTTGTAAGCTCCGACGAGAGCTACCATCGCCGCATTGTCACAGCAAAACTTGCAAGGTGGATTTACAAAATCTTTTTTATATCGGGTACAAAAAGTTTCTAATTTTTTTGCTAAATATTTATTGCAGGCAACTCCGCCGACAAATGATAAGCCGGTCGCCTCTGGATATTTATTGAAAGCAATTTTTACTGAATGTTCGAAAATGTCGCCGATGCAAACAAGCAATGAACTTGCGACTTTCGCTTGAATCTGTGGTGTTATATTTTCTTTTAAAATTCCACTTTTTAAATCAAAAATATTTTTTTTAACAAGATCGTACAAAACTGCTGTTTTTAGTCCTGAGAAACTAAAATTTAAATCTTTTTCTTCGCGCTTGCTTCTTGGATATTTATAAAAATCTTCAAAGTTAACTTCTTTTGCTAATTTTTCGATGATTGGTCCGCCTGGATAACCAAGTCCTAAAACATATCCTATTTTATCAAAAGCTTCCCCAGCGGCATCGTCCAAAGTTTGTCCGAGAAGTTCATACTCTCCAAAACCTTTTACCAAATAAAAGTTTGTATGCCCGCCAGAAACTGACAAATTTAAGTGTGGAAATTTTAATAAATTTTCGTCAAAAGTTAGATCGTTTTTTAAAAATGCAGAAAATATATGTGCTTCGAGATGATCAACAGCGATCAGTTTTTTTTGCTTTGCCCAGCAAATACCTTTTGCAAAACAAAGTCCAACCAAAAGTGAACCAATTAATCCAGGTTTATTAGTGACCGCAATATAGTCGATTTCATCGAGTGAGATATTTGCATCGATTAGCGATTGGTTTACAATGGGACCTATTTTTTCCAGGTGGGAGCGGGATGCGATTTCAGGAACAACGCCACCAAAAATTTCATGGAGCTTCGTTTGTGAAAAAACGCAGGAGGAAAGTATCTTCTTTGCAGAAGAGTCGTAAACCGATGCTGCTGTTTCATCGCAAGAACTTTCGATACCCAAAATTAATGCCATTGTAAAACCTAAATAAATTATTAAATGTTAAAAATGATACAAATAAAATATAGAAAAGGGTGGGCAAAATCAAATAAGGGAGTTTTAATTTTGTAGAATTTTATTCCATTTAGTGTTTTAAAATTTGATTAGTAGAGTTTGCTCCTTTATCAAATTTTTCTCGCAGTCTTAGAAAATTAAAAATAGATAAGTCATTATATTTGTAAAGATTATTGAGCTTTGTAATGGCATTAATATAGAATTGAAATTAATTTTTGTGTGAGAAGCAATTAATAAAAAAAAGGTATTTATGAATAAGATAATATTGTATAAAAACGTAAAAAAAATATTTTTAATAAGTTTGTCATTTATTTTTATCCGTTCTTTAAACCCAATAATTGAATCTATATCGTTATATCGACACCCTAGTAGTAAACAAATAATTTTAAATATTGGGGAGCGGCATGCTTCCGATGGAAGAATTACGCGTATTCCTGGATTAAAAAGAGATCTTGAGATTAGCGGGAAGCAAAAGTTTATTGAGTTGTTAAATCGTATTAAGCCATACTTAAGAACTGTTTTAAATTTCGAGGTGCAGGCAGATGCCTCGGGTAATATAGTTTTTGCATCAACAGCATATGCAACGCCCGCTGACAAAAGAGATTTGCCTTTAACTTTTTTTCATGCAGCAGATCAAAAAAAGACTGATTTGAAACTTACATATAATTTTGCGGATTGTACAAATGTTATCTTTGCGCAGTTTGCGTTTTATATGAATTATATTAATAGCATTTTGTATGATCTTGTAAGTGAAGCTTTACCGCTGTGGAGTCGCTCGTCTGAGGTAAACGGGGCCTTAATGCCACCGTTTACAAAGTTATTAATAGAGAATGGCTGCGTGGATGCTAAAAATCATCTTGATTTGTATAAAACTTTATCCATTTTAGTACGAATTTATCCAAGCAATCCTATTTCAAGGCAATTTTTTGATCAATTTGCAACCACTATAATATCATCTAATAGTTTTTCGCGATTTAATACAGAATTAGAACAAAGATTTGCAAGCAGAGATTTCAGAATAGAAAATGTTTCCTTGCAAAATTATTTGGGCGACTATAATCGAATTTTAACTAAGGTGGAAAATGATGTGATATTTAACGATATTAGATCGGTTACAGAAGTAAAAAATAAAGCTTTATCTATAAAAACTAGTTTAGAAGATGTCGGTAATAAATATCCTGCTTTAAAAAATGTTTTTTTAGAGGAATTAGTAAAGAAAGCTATAGAGGCTAAAGATTTTTCATCGGTAATCATATTATTAAATGGCAGTCCTGCTGTTTGTTCATGGTTGCAAGATCTTGGTTATATGTGGTCACTTTTTTCTTCTTTGCAAAATGCCGATATAGTAATAAATTTTTTGGGTAACGCTCATATTAATAATTTAAATCATTTGGCTTTAGATTTGGGGTTTGTTCAAGTAATTCAAGAAGGCGATCCTTTGGCGTTGATTTCAATGGCTGAAATTCCAAAGTTTAGTAGTGTAGAAAATTTTTCTACGAAATTTGACAAGATTCTACCATTCATTATGCAACATAGACATTTTTCATGTAGCGGAAAAAACGGTAAATGTTATAAAATTTGTTGTTCTACACATGGCCCAAAAAGAAATTATCGTATGGCTCATAAAAAGGTCGGCAAATAACTATAAACAGTTCAAGTAACTAAATAATAATGTGTATCAATATCAAAAATATAAATGAAAACGGTTTTGGGGTATTTAAGCAAATTCTTTACTTAAAAGTTTTTATAGTTCGTTCAAAACGTAAAATTTAGCGGCTTTTTAAAAATTTTAATTAAACCATTTGACTTTTATCGCTGATATTTTCACATTGAATAGTATGTTTTTATTAAATTTGGTTGAAACGATATTTTTTAGTTTTGAAGTGAATAAAGATGAAAAAGTTTTGGAAAATTTGTGGGTTATTTTTTTTGTTAGCGGCATTTTTGGGTGGGGCTTTTGTAGCTTATAAAAAGTTTTTTCCTAGTCAAAATATTTCGCTTGAGATGGTAGAGGATATAAAGGACTCTGTTAAAGATTCGATAAGCGATCTTGTAGATGAGTGCGAAACCTCTTGGAATATCGTAGAAAATATAAAAAATAAGTTTTTAAACCTTTTTTATAAAAAAGAACATTATTTGAACATTTTCATTCATGGAAATTTTAACACAGGTCTTGGGATGTTAAGTCTTCCAAATGTCTTAAAAGATGACATAAAAGGAACAAGCTATATCAAACTTGTAAGAAGACTTCGCAAAGATCCTTTTTTCTATCAAGAGCAACCTATTTTATCTAGGGGTTTGACCTCTATCGATCCAACTTATGATGTTTCATCTATTAATTCAGAATTCAAATATGCAGCTTATCCGATAATTGCTGGTTATCAAGATGTGTACAATTCTGTTTACGCTAATAATAAAAAAGAGATAAATCATTTTTATACTTTTGGGTGGAGTGGAATTTTAAGCCAATCGAAGAGAATTATCGAAGCTGTAAGGTTTTATAATGCACTTGCAGAAGAGGTTGAAAAATTTCGAAGAAACGGAATAGATGCAAAAGTTAAAATCGTAGCGCATAGCCATGGTGGAAATATTTCTATTAATTTGGGTCTTGTTCATGAAGCGCTAAAAAGAGTAAAAGATAAAAATGCCAAAATCGAAGGTTTGGAGCTAAATGCGAACCCAGAACTTTTGGAATATTTTAATAGAATGGTCTCTTACTTGGAATCTTTGCCTTCGAAGCGATTTGCTAAAAAACAAAAAGGTTTACATAAATTTGATTATATTCCATCCAAAAAGGGTTTAAAAATAGAAGAATTAATTATTACAGGAACACCCGTCCAAGCTGAAAATTCATTTTTTATAAATTCAGAAATATTCAAAAAAGCTTATAGTTTTTATTCAGAACAAGATATTGTTCAATTTATGGATATTTTTACGACAAAACATTACAGCGGACAACGATTTAATTTCAAAAGTGACGAAAGTTTTAAGCCAAAAGTTGTTCAAGTAAGAATGTTGATAGACAGAGATTTAGAAATTTTAGCCAAAGAAAAAAGTGACAAATCTTGGTGGAATAAACTTTCGCTAGATCGAATTTTTGCAAAAGAAAGAAAAGAACCAACTCATAAAGATTTATGGTTTTTTGCTTGGAACAAAGAATATAGTCAGCCCAATTTTCCTCTTAAACCGCTTCCATTAGTTATTATATTTCCTTTTTTGATACAAATTTTGGATAATAATCCGGAATTTAAAGATGTGGATTTAGATCTATTTTTTGAAAAAACAAAAATTAAAGCTTGGCTTTTAAAACATGATGAAGAAAAGAGAATAGATGAGGCTTTTTTACCAAACACAATCATAGAAGATATCAAAAAGAAAGTTGCACCATGGGAGCCGGATGATCTTTATAGATATAATACCTACAAGAGATTGCAGTCTTCTCTAAACGATTGATCTTATAGCAAATAATTTTCAGAAAAAACACTAATAAAAAATAGCTTTTTTTTTCTGAAAATGTATTCTATTTTTATCTGAATATAAAATTCTAAAAAAATTGCGAGCGCTTAGGAGAACTGATAATGACTTTTAGGTTTAAGATTTCTACAACAATTTTTGTTTTATTTTTTATTTGCAACTCTATTAACAATCTAATTTCTGCACCTTCAATGCAAAGAAGCAAAAATGATTTGCAGCAGGAAGAGAGTTTTCCAAAAAAAGACTTTAGCAAATATCAAGATAAAAAAATTCAAAAAATAATTGTAGAAGGAAATAAGCAAATAACAACAGAAATGGTCAAAAGCAAATTGCCATACAAAGAAGGTGATTTATTTGACCCGATGCTTAGCTCTGATGCAATTCGCAATTTAGAATCTCTTAAATATTTTCGCCAAATCAAAATCGAAGTTGATTCCGCCGAAAGCGATTCAATAAATCTTTATGTAGTATTGCAAGAAAATCCAAAGCTTGAAAAATATGAATTTGTTGGCAATCATGCAATCAAAACTAAAAAAATAGTCGAACGTTTGACTTTAGATAAAGTAGAAACTGTAGATGACGTTTTTATGAAGCGATCTTGTGAATCGATCAAAGCAATGTATAAAGAAGAAGGTTTTCTTTTTGCAGATGTAAAAGGCAAATTGGTTTTGAATGATAAAGGTGAAAAAGCGAATATTATTTTTGAAATTACAGAAGGTAGTAGTCTCAAAGTTATGACAATTTCCTTTGTGGGAAATAAGAGGTTTTTATCAAGTAAATTGCGACAAATTCTTTTCACAAAAGAAAATTGGGTTTTGGGTAAATTAACAGGCGCTGGAAAATATATTCCTGAAGCGCTTGAGTATGATAAACATCTTTTAGAACATTTTTATCAAGATAACGGATATTTACTTGCAAAAGTAACAGATGTCAAAGTCGAATATTCTGAAAACAAAAAAAATATTTTCATAACATTTCATATAGAAGAAGGTGACAGATTTAGAATTAGCAAAATTTCTGCTCCTGGTGATGATGTGCTTCTAGAAAGTGATATTTTGTCACAAGTATTGCTAGAAGAAGGACAATATTATAATGCAACAAAAGTTACGCAATCTGTTGAACGATTGAAAGATCTTTGGGGTGATAAAGGTTTTGTAAATGCAGATGTTTATCCTCAAATAACTCCAAGCGAAGAAGAAAAAACTGTAGAAGTATCTTTTTACGCGGATCGTGGAGATAAAGTTTTTGTTAGAAAAATTGATATTACTGGAAACGATGTTACAAACGATCGTGTGATTCGTCATGCAATAGGACTTGAAGAAGGCGATTTGCTTACAAACAAAAAATTACAACAGGCTCAGGATGATGTTGAAAGATTAAGTTACTTTGACAAAGGTGGAGTTAACTGGAGACTGCATAAAATAAATGATGAAAAAGTTGATCTTGAAATGAATGTTAAAGAAACAAAAACTGGTAAAGCAGAATTAAATGCAAGTTTGGGTAGTGATGCTGACTCAAATAAAAGAGCGCTAAAAGTCGGTTTTGATTTGGAGAAACGCAACTTTATGGGCGAGGGATATGATGTCGGCGCAAAGACTCAGGTACAGCTAGCAAAAGGTGGAAGCAAATTATTTGAAATGCATTTTTTGAATCCACATTTGTGGGATAGCGATGTTTCCTGCCATGTTGAAGGTTTCCATAAAACACAAGAGTTTGATGAATGGGTAAATGTTAATTCGACTCCATATGTTAAAGAATCTGGTGGAGATATCGGTTTAGGTTTTGCTTTAAATAAGATTGATAAATATTTGAACATAGAAGCAGAAGTCGGATTTGAGTTTGTCGATGCTCGAAAAAATAATGTAACAAAAGGATCAACAGCTAAAGAGCGAAAAGCTTTGAAAATGATAATGGATAATTCATTTAGAAGAGCGCCTCTTCAGTGGCTTGGTTTGAATTTCATAAAAGATACTCGAAATCACATAGCATATCCAAATAAGGGATACAAATTTATATGGTCAAATAAAGTTGCACTTCCCGGTGTTAACAAAGATTATTCTTTCTTAAAAATGGAAGCTGATTTAAGTTGTTATACTGCTTTGATTGGAGACGATGCACTTGTTTTGATGCTTCATGGTTTAGTTGGAACTGTATTTCAAATAGGTCAAGATAAATCTATTCCATACAAAGAGTTATTTCATATGGGAGGTCAGTCGACAGTTCGTGGTTTCAGATTTGGTGGAATTGGTCCTTCTTGGAAAAATCAAGATCCTTTGGGCGGTCGAAATGCCATTTTATTTAATACCGAATTAATTTTTCCTCTTGTAGAACAAATGGGAATCAAGGCTCACGTTTTTTATGATGCCGGTGCTGGATGGAGTACCCCAAAATATGGTACAGTAAGACCAGATTTAATTACGCGAAATGCTTTTGATTTCCGTCAGTCTATCGGATTTGGATTTAATATAACTCAGCCTCAACCTATCAAAATTGATTGGGGTTATAAATTGGATAGACGACCTGGTGAATCGCCTTCGGAGTTGCATTTGAGCGCAAACGTTGCCTTCTAAGATAAAAGGTTTTATGTGAAAAAAGTTATAGTTTGTTTGTTTACTCTTTTTTATCTGAATTCTCATTTGATTGCAGAGGATTCTTCAAATCCTTTTTCTAAAATTACAATCACAAGTAATAAAGCTGTTTGTGAAAAAGATAAAAACAATGCAGAAAATTATCTAATAACATACAAAGATGATGTTTTGGTAAAACTAGCTGATGAAAGTAATCTAAGAGCAGGCTCTTTGGCTATAACTTTGAAAAGTTCACCTGTGGATGAAAAAGTGGGTAAAAATTTAAAAGCAAAAAATTCGAAAATTAAAAAAGTAGAAAAAGTTATAGATAAAAACGGTAAACAAGATAAAAAAAATGACAACATGATGGGCATGTTTAAAAAAATTGAAATTTTAGAAAACATTCATATTCAGCAGAAAAATAGATTCTTAACTGCAGGCAAAATTGAAGTTTTTCCAGACAGAAAAATTTGCGAACTTTCGGGTGATGTTAAAATCGAACAAAAAAAAGAAAATCCTAAAGATGTTCCGATTACAGCTGAGTGTAGCAATGCCACTTTGGACATGAACACAGAAGAGATTTGTCTTTTTGGAACACCTCAAAAGCCGGTTACCACAGTGATAATCATCGAAGGTTATCCGTCACTAATGAAAAAGAAAAAAACTCCGCAAGAAAAAAGAGCTGATAGATTGGCTTTGAAACTTGCAAAAAAAACTCAAGCTCAAGAGATTAAATCTAAAAAACATGAATAAAATTAAAGTTCTACCTCCTCAAGAAGCACTTAAAATAGCGGCAGGGGAAGTAGTTGAACGTCCATCAAGCGTTATCAAAGAATTAATTGAAAACTCTTTGGATGCTAAATCATCAGTAATTTCAATTTACATAGAAGATGCTGGCAAAAAACTTATCAGAATTGTTGACGATGGTTTTGGCATGTCACCTCAAGATGCAAAAATCTGTTTTTTACCACATGCAACAAGTAAAATAACAACGGTAGAAGATTTAAATTATTTGCAGTCTTTTGGGTTCAGGGGAGAAGCATTAGCGGCTATTTCTTCAGTAAGCAAAGTGACTCTTACCACAAGACTCAAAGAATCGCAATTTCCCGCCATTAAGTTGCAATATTTTGAAGGTACTTTCAAAGAAGAGCAAGAAGTTGCAGCTGCTGATGGTACAGATTTAGAAATTTGTGATCTTTTTTATAATACGCCAGCAAGAAAAAAATTTTTAAAACAAGATGAAACTGAATGGAATCAGATTTTAAATAATTTTTACGCATTTTCTTTGAGTAATATAGATGTGCATTTTAAATTATTTCGAGATGGGGCTTTGCAGTTTAATTTGCCTGTTGTTTCGGATTTCAAAAGTAGAGTTGCTCAAATATTTGGAAATAATTTTGCAGAAAATTTGATTGATCTAAATCCTAAGGAAATTAGAGATATTTCTTTTCGAGGTTTAATCTCAAATCATAATTTTTGGCGGTATAATCGCAGCCAAATATTCTTTTTTGTGAATGGTCGTTATGTAAAAAATTCAGCTCTTGGTAAAGCTCTTATCAAAGGTTATTTGAATGTTTTGCCTCAAGGGCGCTTCCCGGTCGGATTTATTTTTATCAATTTGGAAAATTCTTCTGTGGATGTGAATGTACATCCTCGTAAAGAAGAAGTGCAATTTTCAAAGCCACAAGTTGTTGAAAATTTAATTTTTGAAGGTGTAAGAAATTCGTTAGAAAATTATGTTTCAAGTAAAATTTCACAATCGCAAAACAGTTTGTCTCAATCTGAAAGCTTTACCTTAAAAGATAATTTTATAAATGCAGAAAATTTAACAAAGGAAAAAATTGCAGATTTTGATAAAGCTTCCAAAGATAAAATTTTCGAAAAACTAAACATTTATTCAAGTTTTGAGCGTTCTTTTCCAAAAACAGAATCTAATGCTAACGAAAGTAGCGCTGTGATTTTTGAAGAAAATAAGCTGGAAATTGTTAAAGAAAATATGCAACAAAACAAAATAGATTCTGTTCAAAAAAATGTTCATAACAATTTTAAAATTATAGGGCAATTATTAGATACTTATATTTTACTCCAGCAAGATGAAAACCTTGTGATTGTTGATCAACATGCGGCGCATGAGCGAATTTTATATGAACAATTTTCCAAATATTTTGATTTGAAAGACGGTATTAGACTTCTTTTCCCTGAAGTTATTTCATTAAGCGAACTACAATTAGAATTGATTTTGAAAGAGGCAAATTTTTTATTAGAGCAAGGAATTGAAATTGAGCAAATTGGAAAAAATCAGATTGCGATAAAATCTGCACCTCCAAAAGTTCAAAGTCAGTCTCTCAAAGAACTTATTTTAGAAATAGTTTCATTTATCGAAGAGAATGAGAATTTAGAAAAAGATTTGTTTTATAAAAAGCTCAATGAAAGAGTAAAATCTCAAATGGCTTGCAAGGCTGCGATAAAAGCTGGCGATAAATTATCTTTTGAAGAAATGCGGAATCTTTTGAGTCAACTTCAAATTTGCCCAAATCGCATAATTTGTGTTCATGGTAGGCCAACGACTTGGGTTATCAATAAAAATGAGTTAGAGAAGAATTTTAAGCGGCGTAAATAGATTATTTGTTTGTACTCTCAATGATTTCACCATTGTTAATTTGGTGAATGTGATTAAAATGTTCTGTAATAATTTCTGTTGAGTGATGAGATATGACTAAGGTAATTACTTTTTTACTTAAATTTTTTAGCCATAATATTAATTCTTTTATTTCGTCTTGTGTAAGCGAGGAAAAAGGTTCATCTAAAATTAAAACTTTTGGATTTGAGTTTAATGCGCGGGCAATACAAATTTTTTGTTTTTGAATTTCAGATAATTCTGAATAATTCATTCTTGCTAATTCTTCAATTTTTAAATCTGCAAAAATTTTAAATACTATCTCTTTTGCTTCTTCAAGATTCATTTTTTGAGATAAAATTAAAGGCTGAATGCAATTGTCGATTCCTGTTAAATGTGGGAAAAGGTTAAAATTTTGAAAAACAACTCCGACCAAATTTGTTACATCTTCTGGCTTAATATCTTTTATTTCTTGTTTATCTATTTCTATTGATCCTTCGTAGTGGTTTTCAAGTCCTCCAAGAGATCGCAATATTGTTGTTTTACCGCTACTATTTGTTCCGCAAAAAGCTGTTAAACTTCCTTTTTTGGCAACAAAAGAAAGATTTTTGATTATTTCTTCTTGATTAGATGCGTTTGTTGATTTAATAGTTAAATTTTTAACACGTATCATTTTGATATAACCTCCAAAATTTACCTGCAAAATAAGCTGTTTTCTTATTTTAATAAACTAACAGCAGGGTTAAAAATAGTCAAATAGAAATTTAACGCTTATCGATAAAAGTATGTTTTTTTTGCATTATTTTCAATAAAAACTGCATTTTTTAATAAATTAGATTCTAATTGAAACTAATTGCGTGTTTTTTAACTATTTGCTAAAAACTCAAATTGGTAACAATTGTTTTTCTTTTGAATCGATTGTAAAGATAAAGTTTTAAATATTTTTGTTTGATTTAAATTTTCTAAGAAAATGGCTATTTCTGATTTTGAAGAGCTTTGCCCGTTTAAAGTGAGACTGAAACTGTGGGTTTCTGATTTCTTTGAAATTTCATTTATTTTTAGATTTGTAATCCAGCAATTGTGAGGAATAGTTTTGCTAATTGTTTTTAAGCATGAAGTATAACAAGATACGTTATTATTTATTTTAGATTTGAGCGATTTAAGCGTGATGTTTTTGGTTTTGACCACTTTAAAATTTTTTAGATCTGTTTCTATTTTTTTATTTTCACTTTCGATTTGCAGTGCTTTATTTTTTACAGTTTGCAGAGTGTTATTATTTGCGAGTGTCCTAAAAATATTTATTGATAAGAAAATGGTTAACGCGAAAGAAGTGTACGCAATCCATTTTCTAGGATCTGAATTTTTGGGCGGATAAAAGTTTTCAAGCAAATTTGTATATGTTTGAAGCTCTTGCATAGAAATCTTGTTATCATTTTTAAATATTTTTTCATTGCAGATTTGTGTTATAAATCCTTTGATTGGTTTTAGAGCTGCTAGTAGCTGTAAAAGCTGCAGATTTAAATTTGCATTTTCAGTTAAATAAGTTGCGCTTATCAAAAATGTTGGATTTTGTATTTTTTCTTTTTTTATAAAATTTGAAATTGTTTGATTTAGCAGTGTGGGGTTAAATAAAACTCCATCTTTTATTTCATTATTTTCTAAAGTTATTTGAAGTCTGCTATTTGGATCGAGATTCAAAAGGTTATTTATTTTGTAGCATTTAGTAAGCAAAATGGATTTATCTGCTATTTCTAAATAAATAATGTCTTCGTTTTTTCTAAACATTTTTTTAAATCTTAAAATTTAAATTTCTGTAAACTTTTAGTTTTGAAATTTTGGAGCTTGATTAAAAGCTCTTTTTCTTTCAAAAGCCCAGGTTTTGCGCCTATATAACTTATTACTGAAGAGCTGTTTATTATTCCGCCGACTAATGCTTTTTCTATATTTTTTGTTTTTACATATAAACCTACAAACGCTGAACCGAAAGCGTCTCCTGCGCCTAGCGTGTCAACGATTTTTGTTTTGATGCTAGGGTGATAATAGATTTCATTTTTTGTAGCGACATAAACACCTTTTGCGCCATCAGTGACAGCTACGATTTTGGGGCCGAGTTTTAATGTTTCTTTGAAAAATGTTTTTAGATTAAAACATAAATTTTCGTGCATTATGCTTGTGCTGAGTAGATATGCTTGATTATCAGCGAGCGCTGTTTGGGGTAAATATTCTTTTTTTAATTTATCCAAGATTTTGTGGTAACTAACATCTGATTTAGCAAGCGAGAACATTAAGGTTTTTGCCTCAGAGCTGTTTAAAATCAAAATATCTATATATTTTAAAGAATCTCTGAGCGTGAGAACACCTTCTGCTAGCTGACTTATTCCGGGATTAATTGCGATGAATTTATTTTCTTTTTTTGCAAATTTTACGATTTCCTCAAAATGCTTGGAAGATTTATGGCTTAATGATGTGATGTAGATTAAATCATTTTCCTTGATAGAGCTTAGGGGAAAATCCTTTTTTTCTATAAAACCATTTGCTCCTCGGTATGCAAAAATTGTTCGATCGCCTTGAAGTGAATTGATGATAAAAGATGAGCCGGTGGGATTTGTTTTTGTAATTTTTATATTCGCGATATTTATTTTTTCTGATTTTAAATCTTTAACTATTTCCTTGCCTGCGAAATCATCTCCTATTTTGCAAAAGCAGCTTGTATCGAATCCAAGTCTTTTGAAAGAAACAGCAGAGTTAGTAGCTCCGCCTCCTGTTGTGTAAATAAGATCTGTTATTTCGATCTTTTCGCCAGCTTTGAAGATCATATAATCTTCTTCAAAATGTTTTTTGGTTAGACGCAAAATGTCTGCGCCTTCCTGGCATCTTAGAAAAATGTCTTGAGTTGCGCCGCCGATCGTTAAAATTTTCATTTTTTCTCTCTTTTGCTAAAAAGTAATTTTTAATTTTTAAAATCTATTCAAGTTTTTCGACTTATGCCAATAAAATCGAAAAAAGGGTATGTTTTCATGATTTTGCAGCAAATTTTATCTTAACCGATTGCCATTAAAAATATTTAGTTTATTTTTGTTACAAAGCCAAATTTGTTTGAATTTATTTAGAGAGGTATTTATATGAATAAAATGTTGAAGGTAATGAGCTTTTTACTACTTGGTATTGCATTATTAGGCGATGCAAAGTCAAAAAATTTGCCAATTTTACTTGGTGCAAAACCAACTGAGTTCAAATTTCAGACGAGAAGTAAAATTAAAGTTGTACGGGCGGCAAATGGAATAATGGCAGCAGTTCTTAAGGATTCTTCTGGACTGGTCTGTAGATATGATGAAAATGGCCATTTTGCGCTCCCTATTGAACTTGTAGTCTATGAGCGAATAGATAATATATTTACCACTAATGGAATAATTATTATAGCACTAGCAGGTCTTTTCAATTCTTTTTATAGCCCTGGTAAATATAGGATATTGAGATTTAAAGAAGATAGCACATTATCAGAACTAACAAATCTGCCAGGAATTGACGATAAAGATGATATACGCATATTGCAAGTTCGGGATGGAATTATTTTGGGTAAAAAACGAAATACCAATGTTTTTTTGTTATGGTTAGTCAATGAAAATGGAGAGATATCAGAACCTAAAATATTAAATATGTCAGAACAGGTTGTTGATGTAGAAATTGATAATAGAATAATTGTAATGCGGCTTTACAGCGTTGTTAAAGGTCATGAGGAAAATTATTTTAGGTGTTTCGTTATAGATAAAAACGGGGACATCTCAGCATCTCAAGATCTTATAACACTAAGTGATTGTTCTTCAGTAAAAATTATTGGTAAAAAAATAATTATTAAATGTGATTCAATAATAGGATATGGATATCAAGCGTACGAGTTTAGAGGTGGTATGTTGGAACAAATACCAATAACTCAAAGTTTAGCTGAAGAATATTTTGCTTGTGATCGTTTTGTTTCTGATACCATATACAATAAATATTTTGTTGGTGGCGCAATTTATGTTGAATCAAAGGTTATTGAAGAAAACCTTTCTCATAAAATTTATGAAAATAAAATATTTTTTATAAAAAATTTATTAGAAGATCCTAGTTTAACTTCAGATCAAATCTTATTCATTAAAGAATCTATGGAAAAACCAATAAAATTAAAATTTGATATGCAATTAAGAAAATTTTTTGATTCTTTACCTTTAGCAATTAAAGATGAATTGCTAAGATTGGGCTGCGTTTATGAAGCAGCCATAATTTCAAGAAAAATTCAATTTAATCCGCAGCAAGTAATGTCAGATTTGAATAGACCAAGGCGTTTATTTAGTTGACTAAATAATAAGATTTTAAAACAAAAAAGAGGGTTGCCCAAATGCAACCCTCTTTTTATTTGTACTTTACTTAAGCAATTATAGATTTAGGCATTAAAACCTTATCTAAAACTTCGGAGACATTATCTACTAAAATAATATTTATCCCTTTCTTTGCTTCGCCTAGTTTTTCTAGATCAATAGCATTTGATTTAGGAATAATGATATATTTCATTCCTTCTTGTTTAGCTGCTAATATTTTTTCTTTTAATCCGCCGATTGGCAAAACTTCACCTTGGAGATTTAGTTCGCCTGTCATTGCGAAATCACCATTTATTGGCCTGCATGTTAATGCAGAAAGAATAGCAGAAAGCAATGTTATTCCGGCGGAAGGTCCATCTTTTGGTATAGCCCCAGCAGGTAGATGAATGTGAAGGTCAAACTCGGTGAAAGATTTTCGAGCTATTTCAAAGTTGTCGGCATGAGCTCTTGCATATGTTAGAGCTGCTTGTGCAGATTCCTTCATCACATCTCCAAGTTGTCCTGTCAAAATTAATTTTCCGCTTCCTGGCATGAGCTGCGTTTCGACTTGAAGTACTTCTCCACCATAAGGTGTCCATGCAAGTCCGTTAGAAACTCCGATTCTATTTTTGTGACTATTGTTGTGATGGTGAATTAGCGGATTGCCCAAAAACTTAGCAAGATTTTTAGGTGTGAAATTTAATGGTTTATTTTCTTCTATGATAGATCTTGCAAATTTAGCACATAATTTTTGGATAAGTCGCTCAAGCTGGCGAACGCCCGCTTCTCTTGTATAGTTTAAAACTATCTGATCAATAGTGTCGTTATCTATTTTTAAATGTTTTTCTTCGAGGCCATAATTTTTTATTGATTTTTTAACTAAATGTTTTTTTGCAATTTCAATTTTTTCATTGTGTGTATAACCAGATAATTCGATTATTTCCATTCGATCTCTTAGCGGTGCAGGGATAGTGGACAAATCGTTTGCTGTTGTGATGAACATAACTTTTGAAAGATCGTAAGATAAGCCAAGATAGTTATCATAAAACGTGTTGTTTTGCTCTGGGTCTAAAACCTCAAGTAACGCAGACGATGGATCTCCTTTGTAATCATTTCCAATTTTGTCTATTTCATCGATCATTATTAAAGGATTACTGCTTCCAGCTTTTTTTATAGCTTGAATAAATCGTCCTGGCATAGATCCGACATAAGTTCTTCTATGACCACGAATTTCAGATTCATCATGAACCCCACCAACTGAAAGCCTGCAGAATTTACGACCGATACTTTTTGCAATCGATTGTCCAAGCGATGTTTTACCTACGCCCGGAGGCCCTGCAAGGCAAAGTATAGGAGTATGACAGTCTTCTTTTAAGCTTTTTACCGATAGAAAATCTAAAATTCTGTCTTTTATTTCTTCTAGACCATGGTGATCATCATCTAATATTTTTTTGGCATTTATAATATTTAGATTATCTTTTGTATAAATACCCCAAGGAAGAGAAACGACCCAATCTAAATAATTTCTAAGAACCGTATATTCCATCGAGTCAGGTGGTATTTTTTCAAGTCTTTTAAATTGTTTATATGCTTCGCTGTATGCTTCTTGTGAAAGAGGGGTTTCTTCTAATCGTTTTTTGATTATTTCAAGATCAGAATCAACGTCATCCCCGAGCTCTTTTTGGATTGCTTTTAGTTGTTCCCGTAGATAATATTCTCTTTGTGATTTGTTTATAGAATCGCGAGCATTTAACTGAATTTTTTCTTGGACTTTTGAAATTTCAAGTTTTTTGGTTAATTCCAAATAAATTTTTTCTAAAAGATTTGATAAATTTTTTTCTTCTAAAAGATCTTGAGATGCGCTGGTATCCAAGTTCAGATGAGATAGTGTAAAATCTATAATCTTTTCAGGATCTTTCATTTGTGAAATTATTATTTGTGAATCTGGTCCGAATATTTTACCGCTGTTGCTCATTTGCTCAATTAAAGAAGTGATGTTTTTCATTTGAGCTTCGGTTTTGTTAGCATCTTCGGCCTTGGTTTCTAGATAAATTGGTTTTAACTTTACGAACAAAATTTCTTCATCTGTTAATATTTCTTTGACTTCAGCTCTTACGATACCTTGTACTAAAATTTTTATGCCACCTTCGGGAAGTTTTACAAGTCTCATAATAGAAGCTACAGTTCCAATTTCATGTAAATCTTGGACGCCTATTGGTCCTTGGTAACCGTCAGCTTGTTCGCGTGTTGCGAGCAAAATTACTTTTTTAGAATTTTCTAATGATTCTTCGATTCCTTTGATTATTTGTTCGTCGAGTACCAGAAGCGGTACTATCATATGTGGAAAAACTACCACATCCATCGTTGGTATAACCGGAAGTTTATCAGGTATTTTTTCCATATTTTGTTTTTTTGTTTCTTCCATTTTCCCCCCCTTGTGTGTTTTTGAGTTTCTCTCTTTTTTTAATTTTATTTGAAAGGAACTAGTTAAAACAACTCCTGAAAAAAATAGCGCTCAAAATCTTTTATATTCCATTAATTTACTCTTGACATTTTAAAAAGCTTCATGAAATGCTACTTTATAATTTGTTTATAATAATTTTGCATTTAGAAATAAATTGTTTAGGAGAAAAATGACTTCTTCTATTTTGTCTGCCAAGGGTATTGAAAAGTTTTACAGCCAAGATGATCAGAAGCAGCTTGTTTTAAGAGGCGTTACGGCTGATTTTGAGCAGGGTAAAAGTTATGCTTTAACTGGAGTTTCTGGTAGCGGCAAATCTACTTTCTTACATATTCTGGGAGGACTTGATACTCCGACAGCAGGAGATCTGTTTTTTGATGAAGAAAATATAAAGAGTTTTTCACAAAAACGTAAAGAGAGTTTTTTAAACAAAGAGATTGGTTTTGTTTTTCAATTTCATTATTTAATTAATGAGTTTTCTGTTCTTGAAAATTTAATGGTTCCAGGTTTGATTTTTGGTGAAAATAGAAACTTTTGCAAACAAAGAGCAAAAGAGCTTTTAAGTTTTATGCAGCTTGAAAATGTAGAAAAAAAATATCCATTTGAACTTTCGGGTGGAGAGCTTCAAAGAGTTTCTGCTTTGCGTGCGTTATTTAATAAACCAAAATTTATTTTGGCGGATGAGCCTACGGGTAATTTAGATGCTCGTAATGCTGCAAAAATGGTGGATTTATTTTTGAAGTGCCAGCACGAGTGGGGTCTTGGGATAATAATTTGTTCGCATGATCCGGATGTGTATGATCGCATGGATACAATTTTTAAGTTGCATGAGGGCGTTTTGTCTGTTGCAAAAAAGTAAAAAAAGGCGAATAATATTAGCTGTTTTCGATCTTTTTAAATTCAAAATTAGAGGGATTTTTATGGAAAAGATTTTAATATTTTTAGGTTGTTTATTTTGTGCTTCTTTAACTTTTGCAAAAGCTGCTGAAAATTTTGATTCGACTGGGGCGACTGCTGCAACTTCTATTATTTCAGAAAAAACAGATGTTTTACCCGAGCCAAAATTGCAAGAAGTTAAAAAAGCTGAAGAAAATGTTACTTCCTCGCCAAAAGAAACGATAAAAAAGGAGGAAGTAAAAAAGCAAGAGGTAAAAGAAGTAAAAGAAAATGAAGAAGAAGTTGATTTTTTAAAAGATGAAAATCTTCTTGATGATGATGACTTTAGATTAGATGAAGAAGATTTAAGTTTTTTAGAAAAAGAAAATTTTGACGTTTAATTTTAACTTGTAAGCAGAGTATTGTGATGAATGATAAAATGACCAAAAAATCTATAGTGCAGAAAACCCTTCAATTTGGAAGTTTAACTTTAATTAGCCGCCTTTTAGGCATGATTCGAGATTTGCTTCAGATTAGACTTTTGGGTTTTGGTGCGATCTCCGATGCTTTTTTGGTAGCTTTGCGAATTCCAAACACTTTACGAAAAGTTTTTGCCGAAGGAGCTCTTTCTTCTGCATTTGTTCCTTCTTTTGTAAAAATTGTAAAACAAGATGGAAAAGAAGATGCTTCAAGGTTAATTTCAATTTCGATGCTATTTTTTCAAGCTATTCTGCTTTTGTTTACTATTTTTGTTGTGACTTGTCCTCGCTTGATTATTGGTTTACTCGCATCAGGATTTTCGGAGGAGCAGATTTCTTATGCGGTTCCTTTCGTGAGAGTGTTGTTTCCTTTCATACTTTTTATTTCTGCAAGTGCGCTTCTTTCTGCAGCTCTTCAAGCTTCAAATCATTTTTTTATGATAGCTTTTGCACCGATTATTTTAAATATCACATTTTTACTTTCGATTGCTCTTTGTTTTTTATTTAAACTTCCGGTTATTGTTTACTGTATAGGTATTGTGATTGGTGGAATATTACAGTTTTTATGTTATTTGCTTGTTTATTTTAGATTTGATTTTAGTTTTCAAAAATATGATGCGAATTCCATGGTCAATTTTAAAAAAGCTATCAGCAAATTTGGAAACTGTTTGTTTGCGACAAGTGTTATAGAAATTAGTATTTGGATTGATACAGGTTTTGCTTCTTATTTTGAAAAAGGTTCGATTTCTATAATTACTTATGGTTATTCATTTATGCGAATTCCGCTTGGTATTTTTGCAATAGGTTTTGCTACCGTTTTGCTTTCGCATCTTACGCGTACAATTCTTTATGCACCTAGCAGGCTTAGTTTTTATCTTTTGGAAGCGACCAAGTTTAACTTTTGGATATCGCTGCCTTCTTCTTTGTTTTTGATATTTGTTTCTGAAAAAATATTTTCGACTTTAATGCTTGCAGGATCGGCAACGAATGCACAAATTTTGAAAGCTTCGTGGATTTTAACTATTTTTGCTTGTGCAATAATATTTTTGTCATGGAATAAGGTTTTAACCAATGTATTTTATGCATTTCATGATACATGGACACCTACTCTAATTGGAATTATTTCAACTATATTGAGCTTTTGTTTTAATATGCTTAGTTATTTTTATTTTGGTAAATTTGCGATTTATGGTATTGCTTTTTCAACTGTTTTATCGGGTATTACAACATCTATTTTATCTTTTTTATATTTACATCGAAAACATAACGCTTCACTTCATATTGGTCGTCTTGGATCTTTTGCCTCAAAATGTTTATTTCAACTTAGTGTTGGGTTTTCTCTTTTTTATATATTTTATTTAGCAATTTTTTATTTTATTTCCAAAACCTCTTTTTATTCATTTTTTTATTACCGAATTGGTTACTGGGTAATTGTTTCTCCACTTTGTGGTGCAACTCTTTTATTCCTATTTTTTACAAGAAAACAATTTGGACTAAAGATTTACTTCTTAGATCGATAAATTGAGCTTTCATATTTTTTAAAATCCTTTTAAAATATCTAGATGATTTTTTGTTTTAGGCGAGGTAATGACATGGGATTAAATATGAAAAAATTTTTGTTTTATTTATCGATTTGTTCGCTTCTTTCTTTTCAAACAATTAAAGGTGCATTGAGTAATGCAACTAATGTTGCCGCTGGACCTTGTTTATTATCATCTTCTTGGGCAGGTGGTTTTAGTGGCTATTTAGGCGCTAATGTAAGTTTGCAAAACAACAGTTCTTTGATTGGGCAAAATGCTGTTTCAATTTTTTCTTATAGGCAAAATGATGATACAGAGCTATATGAAATAAAAATTAATCCTCTTGTTGATGAAAAAGCATATGTAAATTTTTTTAAGCCTATAAAAAAAGATTCAGAAATGTCCTCTGCTCCTAAAACTGAAGATAAAAAAAGTAATCCGATTTATGGCAAATCAATTGATTATTTAGTTTTGGGTGATGCGCCTATTGTTGTTATTGATCAAGATACAACAGATGAGATTTTGGGAGATACTCAAAAAATTTGTCTGATCGAGGCAAAAGATACAGTTCGTACAAACAAAGTAAAAATCAAAGATGCTGGTGGAAACGATTCAAGTAAAATAGCAACAATTGCCGCCGCATCAGGGACTATTTTTGCAGCTGTGGCTCCAAATGGTAACAGCTTTGGTACTTTAAATAGTGGAATTGCAGTTCTTTATCTTGATAAAGGTTATTTAAATATTGCAGATGCTGTCGCTGGAACAAAAAATAATAATAAAGCTATCGGTATAGGATTAGGAGCTACGAATAATCTTATCGCGATAACTCAAGATGCGGCTTTAGATAATATTGTTTCCATGCAATGGGATAGCGAAACAAAAAATTTATTTATTGCATTGAAAGCAAAGAGAAGCAATTCGGCTTCTGTTGGTGGTGCGATTTCCGTGATATCGGCTTATTTTTCGACAGATGCAACTTTGGAAAATCCTTATAAATTAACTTTGGAACCTGTTGTTACTTCAAATTCTTCAAATTTTACATTAAATGCAAATAATGAAATTGTTGGTTTTTATACTAATTCTGCAAATGAAATTTGGTCTGCTATTTATAAACTTAAAATATTAAAAACGAGTACAAGCAAACGTTACATGATTGTTAATGGTGGTGTGATTGATACGACTGCAGCACCAACAGCTCTCGCAAAAAATAAAGTTTTTGCTTTGCCAATGGTCAACAATAAGATCGCAAATAAAAATGATTTAACAAAAGTGGTTTCAACTGCAGCTGAAATGACAAGAGCTACGGATGCAGCGGCTATTGTTGGGGCGGGTGATTTGCCAATTGCTGCAAATGTTGCAATCGGTGATATGTTTACTTTTGGGGATTCTGTTTATGTTTGCTTAACTGGAGATAGCGCAGCGGTAGATGAACCTTCAAAGCAAGGAATTTTTTATAGTAGTGCGATATTTAACAAAGATGGTGTTATTGCAAAATGGACGCCATGGCAAAGAGTTTGTGGCAGTTCGCAAAAAATTGTTACAGCTGTTATAGATCCAACTTCTTCTTTGTTTGCTTATTTATCAGTTGATACTGCTGGAGCAAATTCGATGAATGTAACTCAATGGGGAAGCGGACAAGGCGACGGAATTTTAGGTGGATCAACAGCCGATGGTTCTAATGGTTTTGTTTCTTTGATGTCTAACGAATTTAATATTGCATTTGGTGGCGTATCTGAAATATTTAATTTTGATGAAAATAGCCCAACTTTTAAATCTGGAGCAAATGGATTATCATTTCTTGCTGTTAGTGGATATCAGAAATTGCTTTTGGTTGAAACTGGCAGAAATGTAGCCGGTGCTTTTTTACCAAATTCGGGAGATTTTACAACAGGTTTACTTAGATCAACTAACGGATATGCGGTTGATGGTGATGCAAATAGCAAAGTAATGGCCATTGCTGGTGGTGATTTGACAAATTTAGGTCCAATATCAAAAGTTGAAATTTCCAGAAATGTTTTAGCGGGCGGTACAAATAATGGATGGCTATTTGTTAGTGGTTATAATGGAGTTGCTGTTTTAAGCGAAGTTAATGGAAATGGTTGGGATACAGCTACAGGTTTACAACGAGGTTTTGTTGGAATTACATCAACTATGTCGTTTAAAGAAATTGGAAATTTTTCTCGTGTTCGTACTGTTATTTGTGATGATACAAATTTATATATTTTGACTGCTGATTCTTTATATAAAATAGCCTTAGATGCAGCTAATTTTTCGACAGTTGGAGCTCCAAGCCCAACTGTTACTCTGCTTGCGACAGCTGTAGGTTTAACTGGTAAAAGTTATGCGTCATTTAATGATTTCATTGTTTCTTCCAAATTAGGGTTACTTGCTACAAGTGAAGGAATTTTCCGCGTTGGTGATGGCAAAAATATAAAAACTGGAGTCAGTGCTTCGGATTTAAATTGGACAGAAATCAAACTTGATTATTCTGGTGGTTATAGCAGTTCATATAGTTCTGCAAAACAGTTATTCCCTCTTTCTGCTACAAAAGGTGGATTTACTCAAGGTGGAAATTTATATTTGCTTGTCTGTGATTATTCAAGAAGATTGGCAGATATTTATAGATTTGAAGTACAAGATACAAGTGGCGCAGCTATCGTTTCTTATTCGACTGTGCAAAAAATAGTTGAAGCTGGGAATTTCAAACAATTTTTGTCGATTGGAAATTATCGTGGAAATATTTTTACGGATGGTTCTTTTTTGTTTCACGAACTTTCTCAAAATTTTGGAAGTAGAGATTTTGTAAAAATTATGCAACACCAATTGAATATGACTTCTTATGGTACCAGTAGGGGATTTTCTATAGATGTCGGTGTTCCTTCTGATGCTTACAGTGTTGGAATAGCATCTAGAAATAGTGCTTGTGGTTCATATATGGTTCCTGGAGATTTTGGTGTTAGAGTTAACGAATAAAAATTTGAATTAAACTTTATATAAAAGGGTTATTAATGAAATTGCACAAAGTATATATTTTAAAGATTTTTGGAATATTTTTTTTATTTGGAAATTTAAACCCATTTGCTTATGCTCCTATAAATTTCACAAAACCGCATGATCCAAATTTTAGAATGACTTCTTGGCCTATAAAAGGAAAAAATAAAAGAGAAATTGTAAAAATTGGCAACACTTTAGAGTTTGGTTCTACAAAAAAATCTAGAAATTATAACAGAGACAGTGTAAATCTGCTTTCTTTGTACCAAGACAAACAATCTTCTCTTGCCATGTTGCTTCAAGCTCAGCCAGGAAGCGCAATTTATAATCTAAAGAACAGTATAGAAGATGCGTATACAACTCCAAATACAGATAATAACAGAGGAAGCTTTAAGGTAAATGGAAAATTCGAAGGGATTGATTATTCTTTGTATTCACAATTTAATTTTGATTTCGAATCAATACCTGGAAAATTTGATTTTACCGCTTATTTGCCAGTTCGAAGTTTAAAAATAAAAGATGTTCAGTGGATTGATCAAACCAAAAGTTATAATGCAGCAGATTTAGAGGTAAAAAGAGTTTTGACAAATGACATTGCGACTGTTGTTAAAAATCTTGGAGATTTAGATATTGGAAGCTGGTCAAAAACTGGGTTTGGTGATTTAGAATTAATTTTGCGTTGGTACAATGATTTTCCTAAATATAAATCAACATTAAAAAATGTGCGCTTAGGTTTTCGAACAGGTTTGATTTTGCCTACAAGCCCAGAAATAGATGTAAACAAATCTTTTAGTATGCCGCTTGGAAATGATGGAGCATTTGCATTCCCAATTGCTGCGTCGCTAGACTTATCATTCAAATACAAATTTAGATTTGGTGTAGATTTGGAAATGATAAAAGTTTTTGATATCACAAAGGTTTATCGATTAAAGTCAGATTCCAATCAAACAGATTTTTTGTTATTAAATAAAGGAATGGTAAGAAGATCATTTGGCAATCAATGGACTTTTAACATGTATGCTGGTGCGGAACATTTTTTCCATGGTTTAAGTGCTAAGTTAAATTATCAATATGGAACAAATGGAGAAGATACTTTGCAAGTTCATGATTTGAATTTTAATCAAGATATTGCGAATACTGCGCAAAGTTTTATGGAGTGGAATTATCATAATCTGATTTTTAATTTAAGTTATGATTTTTATAAAGATTTTCCAAATGCAAAAATTAAGCCTCAGTTAAGTTTGTTCTATAAATATCCGCTTATTGGTCGTCGAACAATTATGGCAAGTACCTTTGGTGGAGTTTTAGCATTTAATTTTTAAAATTTAAAAAAAGTAAAAAAAAGACCAGTGATAAGCTGGTCTTTTTTATTGTAAGTGATTTGATGAAAATACGAGCTTTTTGTTTATTTATATTTTTCCATTTTTGTGCCCAATCTTTTTTGTTTGGTGAATTAACAAAAGTTCAATTTGCTGATGGAATTTATGATGTGGATTTTAAAATTGTAAATTGTTTTTTTAATGAAAATAGGAAAATAAATATTACTTACGTAGATTTTAAGAAAGTAGAGGATGTATTAGGTAATATTTGTGGAGTTTGCGATAATTTATCTTATAGCGAAATTCAGCAATATATATTCATATTTTTTGTTGAAAATAAAAATTTTTTAGCATCTAATATTGCGATATTAAGATCCCTTGCTGAGGAATTCGAAAATAGTTTATTACAAAATGTGTTAAATAAGTTCTTTTTTCATTATTGTTTGATTAAATCTTCTGATGACAAAATTTGTTTTGTTCCAAAATCATTGGTTAGAGATTTTAAACTTTTACCTGGCTCATTTGAATTAACAATCAACAAAAAAGAATTAGATTTGATTATTCCTATTTTAGATTTCTATGAGTTTTCTTTATATGATGCTTTTGGTGATTTTGTATTAGTTAAAAAAGAATTTTTAAATAAATATTTGCAAGGACTTAATTTTACAGTAATAGAACGGTCTTGTAATATAATAAAATCACAAATAACTAATTCAAACTTAAATCGTTTTATAAATAATTTTTTTCAAATAAATTATGAAAAACAGGCTCGGGAAGGCGAAGATGCAGAATGTAAGGAAAGGCTTAATGTTCAAATTGATTCACTAAGAAAATCAGGAGTTAGCGCTAAAGGTTTTTTGGATCATCTGAGAGAGATTAGAACAGTTTTTGATCCGGTTGTTATTCAAGGAAAAAGATTAAGAGATGTGCACGTTGTAAATATGACGTCAAATGCAAATTTAATTGTTACTGGATCATGGGACCAACAAATATTTATTTATAAAAAAAAGACAGCGCAAGAATATAAATTTTTTCAAAAAATTGCATTAAATGATGGGTGGGTAAAAAGTATAGCTATAAGTGAAAATGAACATTTTTTAATTGTGGAAACAGACAAATGTAATATTCATATATTTTTCTTGCAAGATGGTAAATATATCAAAATACAAGAGATTTCTAAATTTGTTTTTAATAAAAAAGAATATTTTTTAGACAAAGGTAAATTAGATATTGCCTTGAGTAAAGATGGAAGCATTTTAATTGTAGGTTTTTTCGCAACAAACTCTAATCCTTTTGAGCGTATCGTGGGTATTTTTAAAAAAAATGAAAAAGGGCCAACTTACGATTTACTGCAATTTATAGATTATGATGAACCGGCTAATTCTATTGGCATGTCTGCAGATGGAAAAGTTTTGGTTGTAGGTTTTTTTCATGGAAAAATTATGCCTTTAGTTTGGAATGGAAAAAATTATATTCCTCTAGTTGATGCTCAAAAAACAGGAGATGTTTTTTTAAAAGTTGAAGATAAGCATGACGATACTTTATTAAATGATGTTATTGATAAGGTTATAGTTAATGCAGATGGAAGTTTATTTTTTACATGTCATAGTAATAAAATAACAAAATGGATTTTTAAAGATGGATTGTTACATTGTGCATCCTTTTATAAACGACTCCCTATTTCCGTTGATACGATCTCTTTATCTTTAGATGGTACAATTTTATTGGTTGCTGGGCATAGGGGTACATTAGAAAAATGTAGTTTTACTTTGAATTTACTTGGTTGTGAAGTTTTTTTATTTAAAGGTTTGTTAAATCCAGATTTTTCTCAAGTTGATAAATGTAAAAGTTTTTATTTTGCTGAAAATTATATTTACTCGTCTGCAATATCGGTGGATGGAAGAAATATTTGTCTAGGAACAAGCGAAGGTATGCATTTATTAGAAAATATTTCGATGGATTAAAAATCAAAACCGAGAAGATTGTAGCATTTAATCTTCTCGGTGGAGAGGATTCTCTTTGGAATATTTTTAATTTTCAGTTCTTGGTTTCTTTTCTTTGTTTTCTATTTTAGCTTCGAAAATCTTAGGGAGATTGCTATGTCGGTGCCTACATCTAGGACAAACTCCTTTTGCATCTAATTTGTATTTATTACAGTTGCAAAAACATTCTACATATTTCATAGAACAGTTGTTGTTTCTATAGAAACAACTTCCCTCAAGCGCTTTGCTTTGATGAGGCATTTTTATAGCAAGAATTATTAAAATTAATACTGACAAAAACAGTGTTTTAAAAAAATAGTTTTTATTTATCTTGTTAAAAGAGTCCATTTTATTCCCCCTTTTTATTTTTAATCCCTAAGTACATTTTACATATAATGCAAATTGAAATTCAATCATTTTTATTAAATTGATTTTGTTATGGGTTTAATGCGGTTTTTGTTTTTTATAAAATTTTTAAACTTTGAAATATTAAATTTGCTTATTGCCAATTATTTTATTTTAGTTTTACGAAGCTTGCAGAGGTTTTTTATTGGAGTTAAGATGTTTTTTAATTTTCATGGCAATAAAAATATGGAGTTTTTATGGGAATAGTAGGAAATTCTTTTTTTGCGGGATTAATCGTAGGCCTCGTTTTTGGTTTTTTATTTGTTTTTGAAAAGCGAAAACTTATCAATTTTTCAGCTGAAAAATTCTCTTATAGTTTTACTCAAGCTTTAAGTTCTTCTTTTGGAGTTTTCTTTCGATATTTATTGCTTTTGGTGGTATTTTATTTGTTAATATCTAAATATAATTTTTCATTAATTTATTTATTTATAGGATATTTAATTTCTTTTTGGACAATGCTTTTGTTTACCATTTTCAAAAATAAAAGTTTTAAGCCGTAAGGGGTTTTGATGAAATTTGAAGTTTTAGAACCGCAAGAAACTGTAAATTTATTTTCTTTTTTAGGTGTTAAAAATTCTTTTTTTGAAATAAATATTTATACAATTTTATATACGTGGATTGCGATGGTTTTTCTTGTTGGTGGCGGATTGATAGCTCGTCATTATTTGAAAAAAGAGAATCATCCTACATCTTATATATTTCAACAAGCTATTATTTTTTTAGCAGATCTTTGCGCGGAATCTATTGGCTTTTTTAAATATGAATATTTTGCGTTTGTGGGCAGTATGTTTTTCTTCACGTTGGCTTGTAATTTGATAGGTATTTTGCCTTTTTGTAAAGAGTCTACGGTTGATATAAACACAACATTTGCTTTAGGCATAAGTGCTTTTTTGTTTGTTCAATATCAAAGTATAAAATATTTAGGATTACGTGGTTATCTAAAAACATTTATAGAACCTGTTGCTTTTTTACTTCCTTTGGAAGTTGTAGGCAAGCTTGCAAGTGTTGTTTCGATGTCTTTTCGGTTGTTTGGAAATATTTTAGGTGGAGCGATTGTTTACTCCCTGCTTGTAATGTTATTTGAAGGCTTTAGTTTGTATTACCTTATTTTTACATATTTGATTTTGTTTATATTTTGGATCTTTAGCAAAAAGTTTAATCTTTTTAAAATTAAAATTTTGAAATATTTTTTTTATACCTCTTTTTTAATAATTTTTTTACTTTCAGGTGCGCAGATGTTTTTTGGAGTATTTGAAGGTTTCATCCAAGCATTTGTTATCACGATGCTTGCTATAACATACTTATCGGTTGCTCTTGCTCATGGATCCCATGATGATGAGCATTTAACAAAGGAAGAAAAATGTTAACTCCTCTAATTCTAGCATACTTAGGTCCTATTTTTGCAATTATCTTTAGCGCTTTAGGTGTTGCTTTTGGTCAAGGTTTTGGTGGATTTGGTGCACTTGATGGTTTAGAGCGGCAAAAAATGGGACATGAAGCAGGCTTTCGAACGTTGATGATAGGTCTTGGTATAACAGAAAGTGGTGCGATTTTAGCATTTGTCGCGGTAATTTTATCTATTTTTGATATTTCTAAAGATACAACAACGATGGGAGTTGGACTTGCAAGATTTGGAAGTGGATTTGCAATGGGGCTTGTTGCGGCTGTGGTCGGATTTTCATCAAGTATGGCGGTAAAAGAAGCTTGCAAATCAATTTTTCGTCAACCCAATTTTGCGCAAAAAATTACAACATTTATGTTGATTACACAATCTATTATTGAAGCACCAGTTATTTTTGCATTTATAATTTTTTTGATAATTAAAACTTTTGTTGTTAATCCGATTTCACTTTATCAAGGAATGCATCTTTTCGCTGCCGCACTTGTTATCGCATTTGGTTGTGTTGGGCCAACGATAGGGCAGGGAATTTTTGTCAAAAGTGCATGTCATTCGATAGGTTTAAATAAATCTGCTTACAGTAAAATTTTTCCATTTACTTTGTTTAGTCAGGCGATTATCGAAACGCCGGTTATCTTTTCTTTTATAGTTTCATTTTTGCTTATTTATTCCAAATCTTCTTCATTGCTTTTTACATCAGTTGTTTCTTCTTTGGCTGCTGCGATTGCTATGGGATTTGGTGCAATTGGAGTTGGTATTTCGACTGGTTATGTTGCATCCAAGGCATGTAAAATGATTGCAGAAAATCCAGACAATTATAATTTGATTTTGCGAAATACTTTAATGACGCAAGCAATTATTGAATCATCTGCTATTTATTCTCTTGTAATTGCTTTGTTTGTGATGTGGAAGTGACAAGAAAAAGGCGTTTCGCCTTTTATTTTGTTTAATCCTGTTTTATCTAAATTCTTTTTTTGTTTGTTAATTAACTCTTCCTTCATTTCTTTATTTTTAATTTATGACGTCATTCTGTTTTAAGTTTGTTTTCTAATTCTTCTTCTGTTTCTTTTATCTATTTTTTTATTTCTGGCTGCTCCCGCAGGGGGGCAAAGGATGAATGCGCACCCTTTGCAATCACGCATTAAAGAGGTTTCTTTAAAATCTCTACAGCACTAAACTCGCCGGGATACAACTACGTTGTACTCCGACTCAAACAGATAGTGCTGGATCAGAATCTTACATTCTCATTAAGACGTTTTTCTAAATTTTTCAACAATTCAAATTTAGAAAAATAAAGGAAGATACATATTATGCCGTTTGTACCCATTCGACTACGCCATAAAAAGGCTTCGCTCAGGGCAAACGGATTTTTTATGTCTGGTTTCAGGGGAGGTCTATTGTATCTATTGTGGATCCTTATTTGCAAGGCTACTGTCGCAGCACAATGAAATTGTGACCAGACAGTTTAGCGTTGCGTTGAAGGAAATCCAAAAGTCTCTTTTTGCGCATAGGAGAGTACAGAGAGGATTTTGCGTATAATCCTCTCTGTCACCTTGCGTGTAGCAATCCAAAGATAAAAATAAATTAAAAGATAAACTAAGAATAAATAAATTTTGCACGTCAGAGATTCCAAAGATATTTCTCTTTAGTTTGGGGATCCAAGGGGGCTGTATTTTGAGCGCCCTTGGCCCATAGTTTACCCGACGAAGCTTTATGCGAAGTCTGGGCGGGTAGAATCTTTGACAAAATAAAATTAAAAAACAAACTTAAAGTAGAATAATAAAAATATGGATAAATGTAAGGAATGATTAATTCCTTCTTGGATTCTTTAAACCAAAATGTTAAATTATCTAGCGCCTTTTTATAAACCAAAAAATTCTAAAAAATAGTGTGAAAATGGAAGAAAAATTAACTCCCTTGATGGAGCAATATTTTCAAATCAAAAATAAATTATCAAATGAAAATCCTGATACAATTTTGTTTTATCAAGTTGGAGATTTTTACGAACTATTTTTTGAAGATGCAAAAACGGTTTCATCATTTCTTGCCATCGCACTTACAAAGCGTGGAAAATGTAAAGGTCTAGATATTCCTCTTTGCGGAATTCCCGTTCATGCGATTCGCCATTATTTAACCAAATTGATTAAAGGTGGATTTAAAGTTGCAATTTGTGATCAACTTACAGAACCAAAACCTGGAACTGTAGTCGAGCGAGGTATCACACAAATTTATACGCCAGGTACTCTTACCGATTCTTTGATGTTAGACGAAAAGGCAGCCTCATATCTTTTTTCTTTTTATCCGATGCAAGATCAGTGGGGTTTAATTTTTGGCGAACTTTTGACGACGCAACTTTTTGCAACCGTTTTGCCACAAGAAGCTTTTAGATCACTTGAAAACGAACTTGCACGGTTTTCTCCAGACGAAATAATAATTTCAAACAATTTTAAAAATTCATCTTTCGATAGTTTTTTCAAAAAGTTAGGTTATCCAACAAGTCCTACAAGTTTTGAAAATGAAAAAGATGATATCGCTGGTCCGCAGTTTAACAAGGAGTGGTTGCTTTCACAGTTCGGTGAAAAAGATTTCAAAAAAATAGATTATTTCCCAGCACTTCAAAATTCTATTTTTTTATTTTTTAGCTATCTGCAGCGAACGCAAAACAAATCTATAGAGCAGTTTAAGCAGATTCAGTTTTATGAGCCAGAAGATTTTTTAATCTTAGATTCTGCAACGCAAAAGAATCTTGAACTTGTAAAAAACAGTATTGACGGTGGTCGTAAAAATACACTTTTCGAAATTTTGGATAATGCTAAAACTGCAATGGGTTCGCGAACCGTTAAGAAATGGATTACTCGGCCACTTATTCAAAAAAATGCAATTTTGCAGCGCCAAGAAGTTGTAACTGCACTTTCAAATGATGTTCAAACATTGCAGACATTAGAGCAACAGTTATCAACGCTTGCAGACATTGAGCGAATTGTTGGTCGTATTGCGCTTGGTAAAGCAATGATTCAAGATTATCTTGCGCTAAAAGATTCACTTGCAATAATCGATCCGATCAAAAAAACAGTTTCCAATTTAAAACAGTTTGATCTGATAAAAATTATTTCGGAAAAGCTTGGTAATTTTAATGATCTTTTAAATTTGCTGCAAAATAGTTTGAATCAAGAAATAACAAACAATTTTTTGATAAAATTAGGATTTGACGTAGAGCTTGATCGACTTCGTGATTTAGCAATAAATGCACAAAAAGCGATTTTAGAACTTGAGCAAAAAGAGGTTGCACGCAGCAAAATAAATAGTCTTAAAATTAGTTACAACAAAATTTCTGGATACTACATCGAAATCACCAAAACAAATTTACATCTTGTTCCAGCTGATTATATTCGGCAGCAAACTCTGAGTAACAAAGAAAGATTTATCACTCCAGAGCTTTCACTGCTCGAGCGAGATATCACAAAAGCGCAAAATGAAATCGATGCGGTAGAGGCAGAAGTTTTTGCAAAAATAAAAAATCAAATTTTTGAAGAGTTGCCACACCTTCGTCAACTTGCACATGCACTCTCATATCTTGACGCACTTTATAGTTTTGCATCGGTAGCATACGGCAATAGTTATGTCGCACCACAGTTTAATGAAAGTAGAAATATTTTAATAACCGATGGGCGACACCCAGTAATCGAACAAAAACTTTCAAACAAATTTATTGCAAATGATACGACATTAACTGATAAAGAATCGCTTTTAATTATCACCGGACCAAACATGGGTGGTAAATCTACTTACTTGCGGCAAGTTGCGCTTATTTCCATCATGGCGCAGTGTGGAAGTTTGATTCCTGCAAAAGCTGCAAGCTTGCCAATTTTGGATCGCATTTTTACACGAATTGGTTCGGGCGACAATTTGGCAGAAGGAAAAAGTACATTTTTGGTAGAGATGGAAGAAACTGCATCAATTTGCAATCAAGCTACAAAAAACAGTCTTGTGATTTTGGATGAAGTTGGACGTGGTACAAGTACTTACGACGGCCTTGCACTTGCACAAGCTGTTGTCGAATTTATTTATGAGAAGATAGAAGCTCGATGCCTTTTTGCAACTCACTATCATGAACTTACGCATCTCAAAGATCACTTTGACGGAATTCAAAATTATTATATGTCTTCGCGCAAAACAGACAGCGGCATTTTATTTTTGTACAAGATTATACCGGGATTTTCGCAAGGGAGTTTTGGTCTAGAAGTTGCAAAGCTTGCACAGCTTCCAGTAGAAATAATTTCACGTGCAGGCAAAATACTCCAAGCACTTGATATAGCAGAAAACAAATTCGATCAAAATTTATTTCAAAAACAAAATTTGCAACAATCATTTTTTAATCAAAATAGTGATGAACTTGCAAATGAAATTAATTATCTAAAAAATGAACTGTCAAAAAAGAATTTAATAATTGATGAGATCAAAAAAATAAGCCTTGATGAAATCTCACCAAGGCAAGCTTTGGATATTTTGTGGGAATTAAAAAAGAAAATTTAAGAACTATGATGTTCAAATAACGGTTTACGCGCAGGCATATCTTCAGGTTTTGACTTTACTAAATCTTTGAAACCATTTTGTTTTTTAGCAGATTCATGCGTTGTTAAATCCTTCAATCCATTCGATTTTTTACAAACTTTTGCATCATGTTTCGTTTCATCACATTGTTCTCTTTTAGCAACTAATGCACCTGTGTTCCCAGATAAATCTTGTGGAATTAGATCAGAAAATCCTCGAGTCGATCGTAATTCTGGAAAAATAGTATCAAATAATTCTTTTCCTTTTCGAGTAATATCTCTACTTACCTCATCTAGGTGTTCTTTTTTAAGTCGTCCAAGAGCATCTTCTCCTATTTCTTGCTCGACAACGGATTTGCATACTTTTTTTGCCAATATGACGCGCTGAGAAGCTAA
This sequence comes from Candidatus Dependentiae bacterium, assembly GCA_003511165.1. NCBI lineage: Bacteria > Candidatus Babelota bacterium. The sequence continues at coordinate 195,975 of DOJW01000007.1, read as the reverse complement.
AGGATGTATTTTATCCGAATAATTTTCTGGCTCACAGCTATCCAAGGAAATTAATGCTTCGTTATATTTTTTCCCACATAAAGCTGCATATAAATCTGCTCTTGATTCATCATTCTGAAAATGGCCGTAAAATAATGGTGGTCTAATATCTTCCAAAAACAAATAATTTAATGCATAGCGACGCAAAATTTTATGTCCCCATTCATGTCTAAATACAGCCGCTGCTTCTTTTTTTGATAAAGACGATAAAAAATTTTCTGCGAAATAAAAAGCTTCCTTCCCTCTAAATTTCCCATAAGCAGCAGGACTACCGTAAGTAGCATTCTCTTCATTAAAAAAATAATTTCTTGGATCTCCTCCAAGCTCTAATATTTCTTTTTTTATAAATTCGGCCACTATAGAATCATTTAAACTAAGTTTTTTGCAACGTTTTAACCAACCCCAAAATAGATTTTGTTTAATAATATCAGATGTTTTTTGTCGTTCCGAATTTATGGCTTCAATTTTTTTTAGTCGTTCTAGTTCGGATTCTTTTAAAGCATCTACCAATGCTTGTAGTTGTTTTTGTATAAATTCGGTAATCGTAGAGCTTCTTAAACTAAATTTTTTCCAATATTTTAACCAAAACGAATTTGAATTTACGGATTTCCAATCAGTGTGTTGCAAAAATTTATCAATTTGTTCTACGTAATTATCAATTTTTTGTTCAGCAAGTTCTTCTACTTGCTGATAATTTTTGCCTTTTAGCTTGTCAAAAGAAAAATAGATACGCTCCCAAAATAGCTGATCCTTGCTTTCTAATAAATCAGGATCTGAAAAATCTCTCACTGATGCATACGATAAATCTACATATTTTTCAAAAAAATCCCTCAACGATTCAGTGGTGGCAAGTTCTTTATTTTGATCCATATACCAGTAAAAATCTTTTTTTCCATCGTAGATAGATCGAACATAAGGTCTCTGTAATAAACTTGGATCACGCTTTGCTTTAGAAATTATTAAAAGATTACGCAGATAAGGGTACGCTTCTTTTAAAAATGGATAATCTTTGTACAATTCGCTTAAAAATGATTCTTTATCTTTTTTATACTCTTCATACTTTTTTTCTAAAACAATTGCCGCTATTTTTTCATATTTTTTGGCTTGCTCTTCATCAGTTTCTGTAATCGCTTTTGGAATATCGCGCAGCATATCAAAAAAAGTTCTTCGGGGCATTTGAACTAAATTTTGTTCTTTTTTGAGTGGACTTTGAACATGTGCTTGAAAAGATCGTAAAAAATCCATTAGTGGATTAGCCGATAAATCATTCAATCCGGCAGTAAGTAAACCAAGTAATAAAATTAACTTTTTTAATATTTTCATAGATTCTCCATTAAAAATTGTATTTTTATTTTGAATCAGTTTTTATAAGCTCTTTTTGTAGTAATTCGTCATATTGTTTTTTCCAATTTTCTTTCAACTTTGCAAGCACATTTTCCCCGGCTCCTTGTGCATCAAGTTGACTTCCCACCATCTTTATCGCATCGATTCGTTTAGCATTAGAAGGATGCGCAGGATCTACAGCTTCAGCTTTTTCGCCGCTCTTTTCTAAACTTTCTTGGGCAAAAAATAATAAATCAATGAATTTGCTTCGATATTTTTTCCCACAACAAGCCATAAAAAGGTCTGCCTTAAATTCATCAATTTGCTTTGCAATATTCATCAACGGCAATATGCACATTTTAAATGTTTCATCTGATAAAGTTGCTTGTGCAAACCCGCTAAATAAAGGTAAAAAATAATCATTAGTTTTTTTATGGCCCAATTCATGAAGTAGCAAAGCCTTCTTTTCCGTTTCTGGAAGAACTGAAAAAATTGATTCACTTGCTAAAAATACATGACAATTTCCTTGTAATCTAAGATAACCAAAAGGTGTCGTCAAAATTAAACCTTCGGGAGATTCATCAATTCTTTTAATAAAACCTTTAAAAAACTCTAATCGAAATTCATTATTAAAAATCTCTTTTTCAGTGACATAGTAAAAATCATCGGGATTTTCACCAAACTCTAGCAATGTATTTTTTAGGAATTCGGCAATTGTTGAACTTGAATCAGAAAAATTAACAACTTTTTTTAAACCTAAATCAGAAATAATTTTAGCTTGGCTTGAATTAGTAAAATCAAATAGACACCCATTTTTTACGCTTCTGTCATTTAATGCTAGTTTTATCCTGTCAAAATTATCATTTATCAAACGCCAATAATTTTGATTATCCCATATCTCAGGGCTTATGAAATCTTTTATATTAGAATTAGTTAGATCAAAATATTTTATCCAAAATTCTCCTAAACTGTTTGTTTGCAAATATTCTTCAAGTCTATCCACATTAAACATGTTTAGATTTTCATTTTTGTTAACAATAGCTTTTACATAAGGCCTGTTTAACAACTCTGGATTAAGTTTTGCCTTACAAACTATTAAAAGATTTCGCCAAAAAGGTATAAGATCTCCTACAAAAGGATATTCTCTTTGCAATTCTTGCAAAAACGATTCTTTGTCCTGTTTAAATTCTTGATACGTTACAGCCGATAAAACATTTAGATTTGCAGTAAATAAACTGAGTAATAAAATTAACTTTTTTAACATTTTCATAAATTCTCCATTAAAAACTGTATTTTTAGCTCTTTTATTAAAATAATAGTAATAACAACTATATTAATGAATGAATTACTATTTGCAACCGCTTGAAAGTTATTAAAATCAATATATTTCAGACAAAAACTATTAGTTTTTAGGCGGTTTACAAAAAATATGATTGCTTTAATGTTATTTTAATGCTTATAAATCGAATTAATTTAAAAATAAAAGGGTCTATTTTATGAAAAAATCGTTAATTTTCACATTTTGCTTAATTTTGCTTGGAAATCAAGCAATTTTGTCAGAGCAAAACAACTTGTCTTTATTTGCTCGAGCCGTCAGTGCAATTCATACATTTTTTGCACCAGCTAACTTTGCAAACAAGATTGTAAGAACAACTCAAGAAGTTAAAGAACTTCCAACGATCAAAGCAAATTTAGAAACAGAACCAAATTTGATAACTTTTGTAAAAACAATGAAAGAAAATAGTTTCTACAATGTTGTTAATCAGTTGAAACAATCTAAAAATGACCTGGAATATTACTTAGAAGCTGGAAAACAAAATTTGGACAAAATAAAAAATGAAGAAAATTTCAGCTTAATAAATTTTGCAGATATGGAATCATTAATAAAACGTTTAGATTTTCAAATTCAAACTTTAAGTAAAATCCAAGAATTTAGAAATTCATTCTTAGAATATTTATCATCTAAATTAAACGATATTGATGTCCGTTATTTTAAAATATATTTTCCATGGACAACTTCTTTTCAGATTAAAAATTTAAGACAAGAGTTTGAAGAAGATTTAACTAAACTTAAAGACGCTTCAATTTTTGCTCTAAATACAACGAGTGAAGAAAGCATCCAAGCGATTGAAAAGCTTGCTGAAAAAATAAATCAATTAGAAAAAGATTTAATAACTTTAAAAGATAAAATGTTTGCCGAGGAGCAAGCGCGTCAAACGCGTCAAAATGCTTTGATAAAAAAACAACAAGAGGAACGAAATAAACTTTTAAATTTAAAGCCTCAAAATACAAAAGTTAATAAAGTATCAAAAATTTCTGATTCAACATTGGATAAAAATTTTGATGAAAAATTTGAGTGGACAACAGCAGCTTGCCAAGCAGTGCACCTTGAAGGATCAACTTATATTCCGGGAAGAAAGGCTTAAATCTTTTTTCAAAAATATTTGATAAAAGGACAAAGGGATCAGAAATGGTCCCTTATTTTTTTACCTAATTTTCTTAATTTAATTTAATTCTATTCTTCTTCCGTTTATTTAAAATTATTCTGCTTTAAGTTTGTTTTACTTTTTTTTTAATCAAATTAGCTCCGCTAGGGCCAAGGGTGTTGATTTGAACACCCTTGGATCCCCAAAACAAAGAGGTTTCTTTGTAATCTCTCTACGCGCTAAACTCCTGCATCCAGTAAAACTGGACTGCAGTTCAAACAGGTAGCGCTAATTTGGAATCCTATATTCTCATAAAGACGTTTTTCTAAATTTTTCAACAATTCAAATTTAGAAAAATAAAGGAAATATAAAATAGATTTTCGCAAAAGTTCTAAACCCAGTAAATAAAATTTGTGTATCCGCATTGCAACGCTACTATCGCAGTGCAACGTAGTTGCATCCAGATAGTTTAGCGTTGTAGGAAATCCAAAAGTCCTCTTTTGGCGCACGGAGGATGCAAGGAGGTTTTTGCGACAAAATCTCCTTGCCCCACTGCGGGAGCAGCTAAAGATAAAAATAAAAAAAGAAAGAAACGGAAGAAGAAATTAATATCAAAAATTTTAAAATTTAAAAAATATTTAATTAAAATTAGACAAAACATGGATTGTAACAAAATAAGAAAGGGGCGGAATTTTCCGCCCCTTTCTTATTAATTGTTTTTTGCAACTTTACTCTAACGAAACAACTCCGCTATCAGTTCCTGCTAATATTGTTCCATTTCCGGAAATATTTTCAATCCAGTGTAGTCTTAAAAGTGAGCTCAAATCTGTTGGAGCATAAGGAGTTGTCATATTCCACTCTGCGGTGTTGTAAGGAAGAATTCTTAATGCATTGTAAACAGTTTCTGACGGATCAAATCTTGTGTAAAATCGTCGTGCACCATCGGTGTAAAAAGATAATGATCTATCAAGAGATGTTATTGTACCGCTGGCGTTTGTATAAGTGTTTGTGTCAGGTACATTGTCAGTTGAATAAAACGAAGATGATGTTGTAATTAAATCGAACAAACTATTTTGGTAATAATTATGTCCACCTACATCTGTGAAATGAATTCCAAAAACTTTGCTTGCTTGTCCATAATTTGGAATGGATGCGGAAGGTGTACGTTTGGTTGAGTAGAGAGAATGGTAACATTTTGTAGAATCTATAGCAGTCCAGTCAGCGGTTGTTGCATCGCCTAATAATTTAGTTGATATGTAAGTTCCTGCATTTGTTGATAATATTCCGCGATAACCAGTAACATCGCTATCAAGTTTTACAATTTTGAATCCAGAAATTACTGCATTTGCAGGTATGTTGCCCGAGCCAGATTGGGCGATTGTAGTACCGGCCATTGCTGTGGTTGTATTTGCAAGAGGAATTCTCCATAATTTATCAGTTATGCTACCTACGGATGTAATATCTTGCTCAACGGCGTAAATATTGGTTCCATCACTTTCTACTTGGCTTACTGCGCCAGTGATTGAATTTTGTAATAATCTGCTCCAGCTAAAACTTGTTCCGAATATTGTGTTTAGATCTGAAATTCCGCCTGTTGCTGGTGCGGTGCTGAATCCTGCATTTGTTGTTGTAGCATAAACATAAAGTCCATGGTCACAACCTGCGAAAAAATAACCTTTGGTATCTGTTCCATTTAATGGAGCTCTTGAGAATTCTAAGCATCTTACCATTGCAGAATCGGTGAATGTTGTTGCTTTATAGTTAGCAGGAAGTGAAAAGTCTGTTGTTATAGCATTTGCCATTCCAGATTTAGTTTGAGCAATTGCAACTTTTTGATAACCGCCAAAAAGCGCAAGTGAGTTACAGAAGTTTGCGGGGTTATAAAGAGCTGTTGTACCTTGCATCAAATCTAAACAACATGAAATTCCGTAAGTATTGAAAGTTGTATCGCTGTTTAAAATGTAAGGAAGCGAACTTGCTGTGTTAGCTGTTGTGTTCCAAGTGGATCGGAAAACAGCTTGAGTTCCAGTTGATGTTGAGTTAAATGCAACTTCCCAAATCTTTCCATTACTTGCATCGACGGAGAAGAATTGTACTCTATCTGTGGTGCTTGCATTTGTAAGTGGAGAAGGTGAAACTCTTTCCCATTTTGTCCAACCGGCAATAATTCCGTTGTTATCAAAAAGAGCTTGAGATGCCCAGACTCCTGGATCATTATTTGCATCTCTAGCTGCGCCATTGAATGATACATAAACAGTATCGCCTATCACTTCCATATCGGAAGCGTAGTATGTGTTTGCCCAAGGAGCGACACCGCCACCAACAGTTAAAGAATATTGAGAATCACCGGCTAAATTTACTTCATTAAAGTTATTAGCAAGTGACATACAATTCGATGTATTTTGCATTACGTGGGATTCTGTTGGGCTATATCTTAAGCAGAAAACATAATTTCCTAGTGAACTATTTCCTCCACCTTCAATTCCACCATTAACGATTAAATAATATTTTCCAGTTGATGTGCTCATTTCTCTAATTTTGTTTATATCAACAGAAGCAAATTTTGTGTTATTTGTATTACTGTATACAAAAATTGTATTTACATCGTTTGCTGCAGGATTTACGCCAGGAGCTAAAACTTCTTTGAGAGAGAATGCCCCATTATTTATTGTAGCAGTTGATATAGCACAGTAATAATTTGTTCCCGCAGCGCCTACATTTACGGCCTTAGCAGATCCGGTAATAATCAAAGAATATAAACTTGTACTCCAATATAAATCATTTACAACTGGAGATGTTGTCATGATGGAATCAGTACTTCCCATTCGAAGTGGATTTGCAAAAGCCTGATCGGCATTCCATTGAAGAGCATTTCTCATTACGACAGGTGCGCTTGTTCCGCTTACCCAAATAGCTGAAATTCCAGAACCTAAAGAGTTGGCTCCTCCTCCAACTCTAGAATGAACACGTACAAATGCGAATTCTGTAGATCCTGTAATATGATCCCAATTTGTTGCTGCATTTCCATCTGTATCTGTTATTAAAGATGCTGTAGCAATACCAGTAACGGTGTAGCTAGAACTTGAAAGTTGTATTGCTTGAAAAAGATTTGAACTGCTTTTAAATGGTAAATGAGTTGCTCCAACACCACCATTATTTACAAGACCGATTGATGATATAGCGTCTATGGCGCCCCCGGTTGCCATACCTGTAAATGTTGTATCGGTTCGTGCAGCTTTGGAAATAGAATTTGCTGCATTTGCAGCCACTGTGGCTACATAAAATGTACCTGTGTAGCGGTCGAAAGCTTTAGATCCAATATCTTGTGCGAAGTTAGCAGTTCCGCTGCTTTGACTTATTTGTGTAAGCGGTGCAAGCGATGTAAATAAACATGTAGCACCAAGCAATGTCAGTATCTTAAGTTGCTTCATATTATTCTCCTTATTTTTTTCATTAACTAATTAACATTTTTATTTAAAATTTCCAGCGAATATCCATGCCAAGTCCGGCTCCGATCATATCTGTCTTAAATGCATTCTTACCATCAAATGGGTAGTTATAAAAAACATTTAAGCGTGGTGCCCATTTCGAATCTTCCATGTGAATACTAAAGTCGTAATCGACCATGAAGTGAATTACATGCATCGAAAAGCCTTTGATTAAGCTATCGCTATTGACTGCTGAATAATCGAAAAGAGAAGAATCCGTTGCCTTTAAGGTATCTTTTTCTTGTTTGTTGTAGGAATATCCGACAAGTGCTGAAAGACCTTTTAAAATATGGTCAAATTTGATATCGGTACCAAGATGCCACAATGTTCCTTTTTCTTCTTTTGCATTGCCATGAGCGAGTCGAATATCACTTTGTTGTTTGGAGAATGTTTTCATTCTCTTGTCCATTGTTTTGTTAAAGAAGAATGTTACGCTAGCTTGGCCGTCGATTGTGAACCAATCTTTTGGCATCATATCAAATTGTGCAAACAGAGGAATACCCCAGTGGCCATTGTATCCAGTTGGAACTGAGAAAACATAATTTGTCTTTTCTTTGACACCGGTTGGGAATAAAACTCCAGCTTTTGCAGTTAAGTTAAATTTAATTGGGTCATCGCCTTCTGTTTTGAAATTACCTTCCCATCCAAGAAGTAAACTTGCATCACCAAATGATGTTTTTTCATATTTTGAGCCGTAAGAGTTGTAGCCATATGTATTTAAAATAGTATTTAATTGATTTTTGAATTGAATCCACTCATGTGTTGTTTTTGAATAAATTCCGTTATCTGGTGAAAGATCTGTATAAGAAATGCTTCGTACACTTACACTGCGAACAGGAACATGTAAATCTACAAAGAATTTTGATACCAAATTCTGACGAAGATCTATGTTAACATCATGAATTCTGAATTTGCCATGGAAATCTAATTGACCAAACGTGCTGTTTGTTGCGCTATGATTTACAACACTTTGAAAAAAATTTGCGAAATATTGAGCATCTGCAAGTTTTTGAACGTTTTCAAAGAGATAAAGCATATCATGCGTGCCGACTCTGTTTAGAAGCGAACCACTATGTCCGTTTTTGTCCCAAGCTGATCTTGTATCTCCATATGCGTATGACACATCTAATTTGGTAAACCAATCATAATTTTCATAGTTTTCTACTTTATCGAACAAACTTGTTGTTGATGATCTGTGCAAATGTGCAGCTTTATAAAAATGAGCATTATCGATTGCTGCTACATTTGTTGTTAATCCTACTGCTAGGATAGTTATAAGCAGTTTGCGATTTTGTTTCATCATAATCCTCTCCTTATTTTTCCCCTACGATTCTACTTATGTTTTGTAAATATTTAGTTTTGTAACTTTTTTAGTTTTTCAAAAAGTAGTTTATTTTGGCAACAAATTCGTTTTTTGAGTTAGTTTTCGAAATATTCCCAAGGGAAAAGCGGCTGAAGAGTTTCATAGTTTTCGAAGAGAGGTTGGGCGAAAATGATATGAAAATGTTTTGGAAGAGTTACGAGTTCAAGAAGCTTTATTGTAGCGATAAAATCTTTTTTGTTACCTTTTCTTGCGGCAATAAAGCAGTCGGGATCTTTTAAAATCATTTCAAGTGTTGCAATTGCTAGAACAAAAAGTTGAGCGCCTGAAATTTGCGATTGTGCACCTAAAAATATAGGAGGATTTACATTAGGGGTATTTTGTTTTTGAGCAGAATTGTATTCGCCGCTTCGTTGTGCTTGCATTTTTAAATTGTAAATTTCTTTTCGCCATTGCGCGTTACTTTGTAATTTTTCGTATAGTTCGCTAGTCAAAATAGCTTTGTTAGCGCCGTATTCTTTTTGAAATTCTTTTATGATTTGGTTAACTATAGATGTTTTGCCCATAAAATATGGATTTGATTTTTGATCCAAATAACTTAAATCAAAGCTGAATATTCCACAATTTGTTGTTGGTGGAGTAAAGGATTGTAGAAATGTATTTTCTTCAAAAAATGCGAATTTTAAGTTAGATGTTAAACCAAATGTTTTTAACGTTTTGCCTTTCATTTTTTCATTTTCTACAAGAGGTAAAAGCTTTTGAACTAAGTAAAAACGGTTTGTTTTAGGTTCATGTTTTACGATCGTTGGAACTACTGGGTATTTTAATTTTCCGATTTGGTTGTTTTGGCAAAAAAGTAAGTTTGCAAGTGTTGAATACCAATATGTTCGGAGTGTTCTTATAAATGGGGTTAAAAACTCTTCGCTTCTAAACTCGCTAGAAAACTCAAAAGTTGCGAGCAGTTTTTGTTGATTTGTTAGTTCTAAAGTTTTATTTGTTTTTCCATCATTTAGATTTCCAGTTTGCTGTGGAGGAATAATTTCTCCGTCAAAGTCGCTCCAAAGTTGATTTAAATTTTCATTATGAATCATTTCGGTGAAAATTCTTGTAAGTTGTTTGGAAAATATATCTAATAATTGAAAGTTGAACTGCCAAATACTTAAATATTCTTTACTGCGGTTGAAAGTTTTACCTAGGTTTTCGCGCTCTTCTTCAAGTTTTGTGAATGTTGTTTCTTCGTTGTATCTGCTTAGAGGAGTATTGCTTTGAAACTCTGAGAGTTGCATGGTTAAATGTTTTGATAATGGATCAATTAACATAGCTTCAAATGACTGATCTTTTCTTCTATCTATAATCTCAAAAAGTGCTAGGCGTAGAAAACTTTCTTCTCGAAAATTTTCTGCCATTAGTGGAAATTCTTGTTTTGAATTTAAATGTGCAAAAAGTTGTGCTTCGCTAATAAAATTTTTGTAAAAACTGTGCTCGATATCAAAATTTTGGTTAAGAAGAGCAAGCTGGTAAAGTAAATAATTTACTCTTATGTTTTCGCGGGATGACCTTGGGTACATACTCATAAAGTCTACAAAAACTGCATTTTTTATATTTTGTTCTTTTAACTTCGCTGTGAAATCGTTTAAGAAAATATCAAAGGACGCAGGGAAATTTACTTGCGTAAAAATCATTTGTTCGACATCAACATTTTTTAGACCATAGGATGATACTTTGCAAAGTGGTCGTAAAATTCTAACTTGTGATTGATTTAAAATATTAAATAAAAAATGTTCATTTTTAAATGTGAATGGAATCCATCCATTGGCATTAATTTTTTTTAGTAAAAATAAATTTTGAATAAATTTTGTTTCTGGTTCTACATCTGCCAAAAATTTTTCTTGAGAAAATCTGGCTGCGATTAGTTCGAGTTCAATTTTTTTTGCATTTTCAAAGTAGCTGTTAAAAAGAAAATCTTTATTTTGCTGGATGAACGTTCTTATTTCGCTTATAAAAGTTGTATCTTTGAGTTCCGATTCAAAGTCTGTGTAAACAAGTCCATCTGGCTTGTATGTGAAATGACTAACTTGTGCTGGAAGATCAGCGATGAAAATGTTTTCTTGAAACTTAAAAACTTCTGCAAATTGCGAAGAAGAATTGTCCGTTCTTTCATATTTTTCGATATCATCTCCGAAGTCCATCCAGTTTTTAACATTTCCAAGCATTGTACTTTTGCCAACACCATCCACAAAACTGCAGAAAATATAAACTGTTGGTTCATTATTGATTGCTTGCAAATTGGACAAAAAGATAGGAACAAATTTTTGAGAATGTTTGGTAGCGCCTTTTTTTTGTTTTATAGATTGTTCGATTGGATACGTTATATCTGGACCTGTGTAATATCTGAATAATGGTAAATTTGAGCTCATCAAATAGTTTGCATATTCAATGGAGAACAAAATATCTTGAGTCGCTGCTAGTTGATTTGAATTGGTTTTGAACTCGCGGGAGTAAATATCTTCCCAAAAAGCTTTTAATATTTTTAGAATATTTTTGTGATCTTGTTTTTTTAATTTTTTTTCCAAAATATTTTTGTACTCTAAAAGTAAATCATAAGATTCGCCGAAAGCATGTTCTTGAAAAATTGAGCTGTTTTCATCAAAGAGCTCTACAAGCTCTGGGTTTATATGCAGATATGTTGGATTTTCTGTTTTTTTTAATATTTCATTAACATCTTTAAATAAGAACCCTGTTAGAAATCCAAATTTATTGTGAAGTTGCTGCGACCAACCTGTTTTATTTTTGGAAAATGCTTCGTCGTTGATGGATTCTTTTTTATAATTTGTATAATAAGACGGGAAAGCTCCTTCCTCATATCCTGTGACAACTATTCGTCCGCAAGCATTTATATTTTCAGATCTTAGTTTTTGCTCAAGGCTTAAAAAACTTTGTGCCGTTTTGGTCAAAATATGTTTATGGTATTCGTGGGTGTATCTGCTTGCTGTCCGTGCGTCATAATGCGAAACAAAGCTTTTTACAAATTGATGCTGTTCTTGTGGGTTTGTAGCAATATTAGTTTCTAGCTCTGCAACTGCCAAAAGTGGAGTTGTAAAAAGGAGGAGTGTGAAAAAATTAAAAATTTTTATGAGCATAGTTATTACCTAGTTCATTAGATAAAATTTCAGAAAGCTCTTTGTGCGTTTTGGAAGCGTTTTGATACGTTGCATAGAGTGGTGAATCTTTTAAAAATTGCAAAATCGAATTAAATAATAAATCGTAATCGTATGCGGCATTAATATTTTTTAGTTTTATGGCTTCGTTGAAAAGTTCTACAATGCGGTCTGCAAAATGCGCATAAAATTGTTCATATGCTACTAAGTTGTGAGTTTGAAAAAATTCGAAAAGCGATTGATTTAAATTTATATTTTCGTTGTCAAAGTAATTATCACACTGTTCTGTTGGTGAACTTTTGATTATTTCGCCTGTTTCACCATTTACTTTTGCGCTTTCTAAATTAAGCGCGATAGTATTGCATTGTTTTAGGGTTACTTCCCAAAATTCGCCGCCACGAAATCCACTTTTTTTATCTTGATAATAAAACCATTCTTTTTCGCTAAGGATAAGCGTTAATTCTTGTAGCGCTTGATCTATTGCGATCGGACACATTTCGAAAAAATAGTCGGAAATGACCAGCGCTCGTGGATAATATTTTTTTAAATAATTTTTATAGAAAATTGTTTTTTCTTGTTTTGTTTTTAGAGCGGAATTTTGCGTTGTATTGTTTTTTTTTGTGATAGCTTCATTGTTATTGCTTGTTGGAGTTTGCGATTTTGTTAATTCTTTATTGATTTTGTTTTCTGTTTGCATGTTCAGATTTTGTGTGTTTTGGTTCCATTGTGTGCACCACTTACACCCATTTAAAGTAAAAGATGGAAAAATTGAAAAAAAGATTATTAAAAATTTTTTATTCATTTTCTTCCTTGTTTGGAGCAATGAAGACTGGATCCCCGCATTCGCGAGGATGACGTGGGACTTGGTCAATTTTGATATCGCTTGAATTAGGGAGGGAGCCAATATTAAAGTTATCGGTGTTAGTTGCTGAAGAATATGTAAAATTCATATTTTCCTTATTGTCATCCTCGCGAATGCGGGGATCCAGGAAAATATCGGTTTCACTTAAATCTTTCCAATTGGGATTGATCTTTTCGATAAAGTGCATCTTCCATTCACGTTTCCATTTTTTTAATTGCTTTTCTCTTTTAATTGCATCAATTATTGATTCAAATGTTTCATAGTATACAAGCAAATTTACCGAATATTTTTTTGTGAATCCTTTAATTAATTTGTTTTTATGTTCTTGCATGCGCCTTGTAAGATCATTGGTCATCCCAATATATAAGGTTCCATTTTTTTTAGAACAAGTAATATAAACATAAAAGGTTTTCATTGTGGTATTTCTTTTGTATAAATTTTGAAATGGATCCCCGCATTCGCGAGGATGACGGAGGACACTATCAATTCTGATATCGCTTGAATGAGACATATGCAATTCGCGAGGATGACGTGGGACTTTGTCAAATTTGATATTGCTTGAATTGGGTGTGTGCAATTTTTGTGAACTACTTGATAGGATCTTATCTTCATCCTTGATTGGATCTATAAAGACTGGATCCCCGCATTCGCGAGGATGACGGGATCGGTTGCTAATTCCTTCTGAAAATGAGGAATAATTACAATATATATTTCTCTCACTGTCATCCTCGCGAATGCGGGGATCCAGGAAAATATTGTAAATATTCATAAATTTAGAATTGTACAAATATAAAAAATTATTCATTTTCGGGTGCGATTCTAAAATCAATATTTAATCGTTGTATTTTTAATAATAAACTGTTTAGATGATTTTTTAGTTCTATTAAATCGATGGAAACAGGATTTTGATGGAGTATTTTGTCTAAAAATGTTCTTAGGCTTTCCATTTCTAAAATTAATCCATTTTGATCACTTAATAACCAGTTTTTATTGTTTTTATTATTTGATAATGCAAACGAAGATGCTATTAAACATTCTATTGAACCTACAAGCGCATTATGTGTTTCGATGACTCGAGTTAAATAAAAATTCGAATAAGCAGTGTCGTTTTGTAAGTTTATTATGCCTTCAAAGTTGTTTTGCATTAAGCTAATATTTTGCTGACATTGTTGCAAAAATAATGCAGGCGAAAATCCTTTGGATCCCCACCAACTACTGATTTTATTGTAAGATTCTGTAATTCCCTTGTCGAAACAGTTTCCAAGAGGAATAGTTAATGATCCTAGAGTAATATAAACAACCCAATCTTCTACTTTATCACGAGTTGTTGGTATATGAATTCCTGGGCAACCATTAAGAGCAGTTTTTGGAGAAGATTCATTGGAAGAGGTTTTAGATTTTCCCTTTAAAAAACATTCGTAAGTTATTATACCTATGGTTGTGAGTATTGCGGTTGTAACGATCGCACGTTTAACCCAATTCTTAGTTGTTTCTTTAGATTCGAATTCCGCCGTTAGCTCTTTTATTTTTTCTAAATTTATTTGTTCTAGTTTGTAGTTTTCTATTTTTGTATTTTCCAATGTAATAACTGTTGCTGACAAATTTATGTTGTTACCAACTAAACACAGAAACAAACAAAACCAAATTGATTTAAAAAAATTCATAATATTTATCTCCATCAACATTTAATTAAATCAGAAATTAGTCTGAGGCGTCCATCATAGAATCTCCACCTATTCCCATTGAATAGTCTGGATTATTGAATGAAGAGGGATATCTTGATGGTTTAGCAAATCCACCGGAGTAAGGAGAGTTATAATTACTTTGCGGTTTTGTTTTTTGATTTTCGTTATCAGCTAAATAACCAAGCAATATTCCAAAACAAATGTTTAGCTGGCTTCGTAAACTGTTTAAAAATATAACATTATTGCTTGAACCTAAATCTTTATAAGTTTTGGTTTTGCTAAAACATTGTTCTATGAAAGCCTTTATCCAATCTCTTGCTTGAGTTCCATAAACAACGATTTGTTTGTCTTTGGAGGAAGAACTTTCAGAATAATATTTTAATTTTTCGTTTAACTGATCTGCAACGTTGAGAAATAGCGTTGTATATAATTTTTTAATCCCTTCCCATTGAGCATCATAAACATTTTCAGGGGCAGACTCTTCATCTAAAGACATTCGTTGCATTTTTTCTCTGCCTCCAAGCGTGGTAGCCTTTGTTGAGATAGTAATTAATTGTTTAGCTGTATTTTCTAACATAACTCCCCATGCTTCGATTTCTGTGTAAAGCAAAGGTTCGCCTTCTCGTCCTGTGAATTTATTATAAGTCCAGGTGAAGGGTATTGTTGCCCAATTTATTCCAGTGGCTAAAAGCTTTTCGAAAGCAGAGCCTATTGTTTTATCTACAGCGCTTTCAAGCCGGCGACTGATTACTCGAGTTCCTGTTCCTGCGAGAATATCTAAAGCGATTATGGGAAAGCTTGCGTCATTGGATCTAAAATCACGAGCTAGAGTTTTTGCATCTTCACCAAGAGCACTTCGCACAATAATATCTTTAAAACCTGGCGCTTCATATTTTGATAATTGGTTGTCTATAGCCCTAAGAGCTGTTTTTTTCTGTTTAATTTTTTCTTTTAATGAAGCTATTTTTGCATCTTTGTTGGGATCTAATACTAGTGCATCTGAGTCTGATGGGTGTTCAAGTGTGTGTAACCCTGCTTCGAATTCAAGTAAAGAGGCGTTAATAGTATCTTGTTGTGTTAATAAATATTTTATCTGAGAGGAAGTACCCCTTGACTCGTATCCAGAATACAAATCAAAAAAATCTGAAGGTGGTGCAAACATTTTAGTAGAAATTGTTAAAAATGAAATTGTTAAAATTAGAGTTAAATTTTTGAAATTTTTATTCATAACCCACTTTGATTTTTAGATGGTTAAACCTAGATTTTCTTCATTAAATTTAAAATATTTATGATTATAACAATCCCAAAGGGTAAAGCAATAAAAAGTTGCCTAGAAATCGGCAAAAATATCCTTTTGGTATGTTGATATTGTGTTTGAATTGCAGAGTAAAATTGAAAAATAGAATAAATGCCTAGAAATACTTCATTTTTTGTTCTTTTTAGCATCCTTTTTTTCTGATATATTTACTTAGTTGAAAATTAAAGAGTATTTTAAGTTAAAGTTTAGCGGGAGGATTTATGTTTCAATCTGAAATTGATGAGAAAGATTTAAAAGAAAAAACTGACAACTCTGCCAGCGAAGTTGAAACTGGATCAAAAGGAGTTGAGCCCAATTATTGGGAAACTCAATTTTTAAGAATCACGGCAGATTTTCAAAATTACAAAAGAAGAGCTGAAAAAGAAAAGTTTGAGATTATAAAAATCGCTCAAAGCGAAGTTATTCGATCACTTTTGCCGGTAATAGATGATATCGACATGGCTCTCAAATCAAGTCAAAAAATTGAAAACAGCGAAGAGATGCAAAAGTGGGTTGATGGTGTACAATTAATCAGAAAAAATCTGATCAAAAGACTTGCAGATTTAAATGTTGTAGAGATTGACTGCAGTGGAAATTTTGATCCGAATTTGCACGAAGCTATTATGCAAACAGATTCCCAAAACCATAAAAGCGGCGAAATAGTAGAAGTGTTTAGCCTTGGCTTTTTGCACAATGGCGAAGTGGTAAGACATGCCAAAGTGAGTGTCGCTAAATAAAATAGAGAAATTATGAATGAAAAAAATTGGCGAAGAAAGCTTCTAAAACAAAAGGTTGAAAATTTATATCGAAGTCGAAAAATTCTTCTTCGTGAAGGGATTTCGGTATTGCCTCATATTTTTACTTTAGGTAATGTTTTTTTCGGATTTGTTTCCATAATTTTTTCAGCAAAAGGTCAGTGGGAAGCTGCATGCTATAGCATATTCCTTGGCGCGATGATGGACAGTCTTGATGGACGAATTGCAAGATATGTTGGTTCTAGTAGCAATTTTGGAATGCAGCTAGATTCTCTTGCAGATACAATTACTTTTTGCCTTGCGCCTGCATTTTTGGCATACAACTGGCATCTTTATAAAATTGGTTATTTAGGTTTTATCGCAGCGGCATTTTTCCTTTTTGCCGGAGTTTTGCGCCTTGCGCGTTTCAATTTAATTTCAGATCAGCAGACAATTTATTTTTTGGGTTTACCAACGACTATGGCCGCTTCTCTTTTGATTGCGACCATGCTCAATGCTCATTATCTAAAAAATTTTAATTTTGCAGCGATTCTCACATTTTTCACATTCAACCTTGCATGTTTGATGGTTAGTTTGGTTAAGTTTCCAACTTTTAAGAAAAAGTTTTTTTGGTTTCAAAAGAGATGGCAAAAAACAGTCTTTACAGCGTTTTTTGTTATCTTTTCTATTTTACGTTTCGATTTGTTTTTGTTCTTGCTTTTAATTTCTTATTTAATAGGTTCGATTATTTATGCTATTTTTGAGAAAGTTAAATTTGCAAAAGAAAGATCAAAAGTTTTAGAAATTTCAGAGTATCGAAAATAAGTTTCATTAAAATAAAATTTATAAAAAATAATAGGTGAGAAGTCATTATGAATATCAGAAAAGAAACGGCCATTGGTATTGCATTAGTAGTTTTGTTGTTAGCTTCTGTTTTGCTCGCATTTCGCTTTTATAGAAGTCAAAAATATTTAGAAAGTGAATTTAAAAAAGTTTTAGATGTTGTTTATTCAACAAATGAAAATCAAAAAATATCGACAACCGAATTTCCAAATCAATCACAAGAAGGTATGGCGGGCAAAGAATGTTCTGTTAATAAAAATGTTTGCTGGCTCGATGTGCAAAAATTTGCAAAAGATACAGTTGTCCAAATTATTTCACAAGTTAATAAATTTAATTTTTTAGAACCTTACAAAACACCAGAGCAGGGCGCGGGAACAGGATCTGGATTTTTTATAAATGACAAAGGTCACATTCTTACCAATTATCATGTGATTGATGACGCAACAGTAATAAGTATAAAAGTTCCATCGCTTGGGCAAGAAATTTATGAAGTAGAAGTGATAGGTGTAAGCCCGGATCGAGATATTGCACTTTTAAAAATTAAAGACAAATATATTGATGAAGTCAAAAATGGATTGGGTGGCAAATTTCCATACTTGAAACTTGGAAATTCAGATAAAATTCTTAGAACTCAAGAAATTCTTCTTTTAGGTTATCCTTTGAGTCTCCCAACTCTCAAAAGTACGCAGGGAATTGTCAGTGGTAGAGAGAGAATCGCAAATCAGTCTTACATCCAAATAACAGCAGCATCAAATCCCGGAAATTCAGGAGGTCCTGCGCTTAATCAAAATGGCGAGGTTATTGGAATTTTAAATGCAGGATTTACCAATGCTCAAAATATGGCTTATATAATTCCAATCAGTGAGGTAAAAGCTTCGATAAGTGATCTTTATAAAGTTAAATTTTTGCGAAAACCTCTTTTGGGATGTTGGTTTACAGCATCAACAAAAGATCTTGCTAAATATTTGGGCAATCCTGGGGATGGTGGCTGGTATGTTGCAGAAGTGTTTGAAAACAGTACTTTGCAAAAAAATGGCGTAAAAGCTGGAGATATGATTTACGAAATAAATGGTTACAAAATAGATCGTTTTGGCGAAGTAAAAGTTCCATGGTCTGAAGATAGAATTCCGGTTTTATCGGTTATAAGTAGATTGGTTGTAGGCGATCAGGTAAAGCTAGATATTTATCGAAAAGGTAAACATAAAGAAATTAAATTTAAACTTGAACAGCAGGCGGTTTTACCAATAAGAGCAGTTTATCCGGTTTTTGAAAAAATTGATTATGAAGTTCTTGGTGGTATGGTTATTATGGAGCTTTCGTTAAATCATATTGCTGTATTGATAGAAAGAGCTACGCATTTGATAGCTTATACAAAAATGGAATTTCAATTTAAACCTAAATTAATAGTTACTCATATTTTGCCAAGTTCTCAAGCTGACAAAGCGCATACTTTGACAGATGGTTCTATTTTAAATCAGGTCAATGATGAGAATGTTTCAACTTTGGCAGATTTTAGAAAAGCGATTTTAAAAAGTAAAAAATCTGGTTATGTAACGGTTAAATTTTATGATGGAATTATTGATGAGTTATTTATCTCGCTTCCACTTGATAAAATTTTAGAAGATGAAGATATTTTTGCAGAGCGATATTTTTATGATAAATCAAAATTAATAGATCAATTGAAAAAGAAATAAAATAAGGAAATTTTTTTAATGAGCGATAAAATTAGACTAGACATTTTGATTTTGGGAAAATATCCAGAATTGAGTCGTAACAAAATACAAAATTTGATTGCTCAAGGCGCCGTGAAATCGCGCAATGAAGTTTTGAAAAAGGCGGGAATGCAAGTTCCTGCCGATTTTGATTTTGAAATAGATTTTTCTGTGCAAAAATATGTTGGTCGTGGTGGTTACAAGCTGGAGAAAGCACTGCAAGAATTCAAAATCGATGTTTCGGGACTAATTTGTCTTGACTGTGGAGTTTCAACCGGTGGGTTTAGTGACTGCTTACTTCAAAGTGGCGCGAGCAAAGTTTATGGTGTTGATGTTGGAATTGGGCAAACAAATTCAAAATTAGTTGAAGATCCGAGATTTGTTTTGATCGAAAAGACTAACTTAAAAGAGTTACAAAGTTTGCCGCAAAAAGTGGATTTAGTTACTTTGGATTTGTCTTTTATTTCGTTGCTGAAAGTTTTGTCAGCTGTTGTAAATCTGATGACAAATGATGGGAAGATAATTGCACTGATAAAGCCGCAATTTGAACTTGAGAGAAATGAACTTAGCCGAGGCGGCGTGGTGAGAGATAAACGATTACATCAAAAGGTGATCAAAAAAATTGAAGAGGGTGTAAAAGTGTTTGGATTAGAAGTAAAACAAATTATTGATTCACCGATTTTTGGATCAGATGGCAATAAAGAATTTTTAGCATTGATTGAGAAAAAATAATCTCTAAGAAGTTTAAGATGTTATAAATAAAAAGAGGTCGCAAATTTGCGACCTCTTTTTATTTTGTAGAATTAAATTAAATTAAATTCTTTGATTTGCGGTTGCGCTTCTAAAAGGCATTGATTTGTAAGGTGAAGCTTCTTCTGTGTGACGCAATGATTTGTATAATTCTGTTGCTACGATAGTAGTTGCAGCTGCTGTTAAAGCTTCTTTGCTTACTAGTTTTAGTTTTACTGCCGCAGCCGCAACAGCTGAGATAATTAAACCTTCTAAAATAGGAGCTGCAATTTTTTCAATCTTGAAATCTTTACATTTTTTAAGTAAATCGTGATAGATAGTTTCTCTGATATTTGCATATTTCAATTCAGGGCTACTTCCTTCAACTGTGCTTACTGTATCTCTAAAGTTATCGATACTTGTTGCGAAGAATTTTTTAGCGGCTGCTATTTCATCTTCTGTAACAAGTGTAAAGTGAGAGATTAAGAATTCTTTGTCTTTCTTATCTACTTTTACGTTAGCAGCAAGTTCTTTTTCAGTTATTACTTTGTCATCTAATTCAAGAAGTAATATTGGTTTAATTTCTGCAACTTTATTTTGTAATTTTGATTCTATGTAGTTAATGACTGTTTTAAGATCTTCTGATTTAAGCGACACAAAGAAAGGAGATTCTGCTAAATACTCATCGACGATAGGTGTGCCTTTGTATGCGAAATCTGGTGAAAGTAAATGGAAGAATTTGAATGTTGAATTAAGGATTTGGCCGCCAATTCTTTCTGGAGTAAATTTGTTTTCTGTTTTTTTGCAAAGAGCGTAGTTCCATTTCCATTCAGTGAGAACATCAGCTGCATTGTTTTCTAAAGTAAATTCAAGAACTTTGTTCATTCCGTCTATAGGAAGTCTGTTTTCAAGGTAGAAATTTCCTGCGTTGTAAAGTCTTACTGCAGGTGTTGCATTGATTACCATGTTTTTTACAGAATTTGCTTCGCCGCTAGCATTAATATTTACTAAAGCGGAGCTCATTGTAAGTATTGCTAAAAAAGAGTGTATTTTTTTAGATATCATAAAAAAGTTCCTTTTTCCTTTTAATTTAACCATTAAATTACCTTATTAGATTCTACATTTTCTGAAAAGCTTGGCAATTTTTTTATAAAAAATTAGGTATTATTTTTTGAAAATTGTAAATCTGAAAATTATTAAAAATATTAAAACAAGAAGATATGGGATAATTACCACCCAAAATGGCGAATTATGTTGCAAAGAGAAATCTGCAATACTGTTTATTACCAAAAACAGTGGATACGCAGAAAATATTAATAACCAGCGATAGACAATTGTTTGTGGAGTTAGGAAAAATAGGCAAAAGGTTAACAAAATGTATAAAAGTGGTTGAAAATATCCCAAAATTTTTGAAATTAACTTTCCAAGTTCGAGATTGAAAGTTTCATAAGGTAAAATTCGATAAATCAAACTTAAATTGTAAGCTTGTCGTTTTATAGATGGTGCAAGTTTATGCATTTGTAAGTGGGTAAACAATCCGGGAAGGTAAAAGGTTTCTAGTTTTGAAGTATAAAGATTATTTGTTTTAAAGTTTAAAATATTAGCATTTGGAATAAATACTTTATGATCGATTGGTGATAAAACTGCCAATTTACTTTCTATTTTTTTTTCAAGTTCAAATTTTTCATTGAAAAATAAAAACAAAATATTGTTTGCAGTGCTTTTTTCTTGATCAATTATTTGAAAATATGCAAAAAGATTATCAGTAGGTAAAAACCATTGGTTATAAATTACTTTATTACTTTTCTTTTTCAAATGTTGGAGTTTAAAATTTTCTGACTTATTTGCGATTGGGCGGCTAATTAATTCTTTGCCAAAAAAACCGATGATTGATAATGAAAGTCCACATGCAAAAAGAGCGGGGAGTAGTTTATTTGATTTTATACCCAGAACATGGAGGTTGGTGAATTCATTTTTTTGATAAAGGTCGCGAATAAGTAAACATGTTGCAATCCAGCATGCAAGTGGGAAAAGATCGAAGAAAGTAGGTATCAAATTCAAAAGTATAAAATGCAATATTTCAATATTGGTTACATTTTGCAGTTGTGAAAACTTTTCAAAAAATTCTATAAAGTTGAAAAGAAGTGTAAGTCCACAGTTTACAAGTGAAAAATATATAAAAAATCGTTTTGAAATGTACCTAGCAAGAATCATTTTTCTATTTCAAGATTTTTTAAACTTTCAGGTGTGATAAGACCACACGAAACTACAGTTTTTATAGCTTCTTCGAAAGTGATTTTTGTTTCAATTGTTTGTGATTTTGGAATTATGAAAAAATATCCAGTGCTTGGATTTGGTGAATGAGGCATGAACACTTTTACATATTCATCATTGTCATCTTCAAGAGTTTGTAAATGAGGTGGTATAACTGTTTGAAAAGTGTTTTTTGCTGAGCCTAAAATAAATGCTATGTTGAAAGTGTATTTGGTTGGAAATTTAATTAAAACAACCTTGCGTTGAATTTTGTCCTCTTTAGATTTTACATTAAAAAAATCAACTAATGTTTTTGATGCAGAGTAAATTGTTCGAATTATTGGAATTTTACTAATTACTTTTTCAAAGTGATGGACGATTGGTCCTATTATTAAAAACTTTGATACTATTCCAAATAAAATTACAAAAGCGATTATAAGAATAAATTCAAATCCTGGAATTTGTTGTAAAAATGTAGGTTCTATTTTTTTTAGAGGTGATAGCCATCCGGTAAATGTGTGAAAAGCAAAGTGTAGAAAAAATATTGTTATCGAAATTGGTATTAAAGCGAATAAACCGCTAAAAAATAAAGATTTTAATTTGTTTAAAATTTTCCAAATTCCTTTTTTATTTTCCATATTTTTAGATTCCTATTTAATTCAAAACTTTTTGAAGCTCTTGCGCAAGCGTGGATGCAATGTTATTAGCTAAACTCGAAGATTTGTCTTCTGTCATTATTCGCAGTAAATTTTCTGTTCCAGAATATCTGACTATAACTCTACCATGATTCATCTTTTGTTGTTGCTCATTTATTATTTGTGCGTAAATGCCTTCTGATAAATTGCGTTTTTCTTTTATAGGTACATTTAAAATAACTTGAGGATATTTTTCAAAAGATTGAAGCTCAAAATTATTTGTTTTTAGAACGGTTTCAAGTGTTTTAAGTGCTGCAAAAATCCCATCTCCAGTATTCAAATAATTTTTTATGATTATATGTCCTGATGTTTCACCGCCGAGCAAAAGATTTTGTTCCTCTAGTTTTGCCATTATATATTTATCTCCCACCGATGTGCGAATTAATTCAATATTTTGCGAATCGAGATAAACTTGAAGGCCAAAATTGGTCATTATTGTACCTACGACTGTTTTTAAATTTTCATGCTGTGGATGGGTGGAAAGTATCGCAAGTAAATCATCGCCATCTTTTATCTCACCTTTATGGTTTGCGCACATTACTCGGTCACCGTCACCGTCAAATGCGAACCCAAAATCTGCGTTGTTTTCCAAAATAGTTTTTTGCATAGTTTTGGTATGAAGCGCGCCGCAATTATCATTGATATTAATTCCATTTGGAGATGTTGAAACATCTATCACTGTTGCGCCTAATATTTTGAAAATTTCTGGGGCAACTTCATATGTAGCTCCGTTTGCACAATCTAACACTATTTTTAAACCTTGAAGCAAACCTGGCTGCACTTGCTGCAAAATATTTTGTTTATATTGTTCTTTGAATTCTAAAGATGTTTTAGGGGAAAATGATAGATCTTGGAAATAAGAGGGTTCATTTACTTTTTCTGCAGAGAATTCGGCAAAATATAACTCTATTGTTTTCTCATCGAGTTCGCTGAGTTTGCTATTTTTTTTATCAAAAATTTTTATGCCATTATCGCTAAATTTGTTGTGTGACGCGGAGATCACTATACCAAAATCAAAATCGGGATTGTTTTTTAAAATTGCTAAATTTGCTGGAGTAGGAAGGATACCTGCATCAACATGTTTTACATTAAAATAATTCAGGCCTGTTTTTATAAAGTTTTTTATATTTTCGCATGATATTCTTGTATCATTCACAATTAAAAATTTAGGCTCGCTGTTATATTTTTGTTTACTCCATGCAGCTATTGCTTTACCTATATTTATTAAAGCTTGCGGAGTGAAAGGATGTTTTCCTACTTCCCCTCTAATTCCATCGGTTCCAAAGTGAATCCCGTTTTCCACTTTTTGCTCCTAGATTTTTTTAAATTTATTTATAATTTAGCAATTGACGAGACTCTTATTCTAGTATTACCTTTATTTGTTCGTCAATTTCATTGTTTATGTTAAGCTTAGTTAAAGTAGAATTATTTACAAAGGTGAATTTTAATTGCAACTATTTTAATAAATTTATTTAGGGTGGTGTAATGGACATTTTATTCTTATCTAAATGCTATTTTATAGGTTTACTTTCAACTTTGGGTTTAGGACCTATTTTCATTTTAACCTTCAATCGGGCTGCAGTTTATGGTTTTATTATTGGCCTGTTTACTGGATTTGGAGCTGCTTTTTCGGATGGTTTGCTTTTTGCGTTTGGCATGATGGGAGTACTAGCTTTTCTTGCCGCTTCAAAAAATTTTATTTTGATTTTGGATTTGATAGGGGGAGTGTTTTTACTGATTTTAGGTATCAATTCTTTCAGAAAAAAAATTCAAGTTGAAAACGGGGCGGCCCCAATTAAGTCAGGGCAAAATCTTTTTTTTGTACCGGTCAAAGCTTTCTTAATGTCCTTCATAAATCCAATGAATATTGCGTTTTTTGCATTTTGGAGTATGAAGGTTCTTCCCCAAGATGCATCTTTTTTACATTATAGAGAACTTTTGGAAGGTAGTGGTTTTGTATTTTTGGGAACTTTGAGTGGCCTTTCTTTGGTAAGCTTTGCAGCTAGCTTTTTAGGACTTGCGATAACCCCAAAAGGACTTGAGCGGGTTTCAAAAATTACAGGAATGATTTTTGTAGCGATAGGCATCTATCTTTTTTGGGATTTTGGTTCCAAACTTTTGGCATACTAAAATCTAATTGTCTCTTATTTATCCGATTTCTTTTCCTTTTTCTCAAAATATTTTTATTGTCCTCTTCCATGGTGGTATTCTAATTCAAGGATAAAAATTGATTAGCTATCACATTCTAGAAGGGGTTATTTGCAAAATTAATTTTAGCTGGGAGGGGTTTATGAAAGGGTTTTCAAATAAAATTAAAAAATTGGTTAATAAAATAAGTTCGGGTCCTGTAGTCAAAAAGATTTTTCCAATTTTAAGTTCTTTTTTCTTAATTTTACTGTTTTCATTTTTTGTTTATAAGTTTGTTTTTGGACGTGCTTTTTTCGTTGCAAGACATATAGCATTTGAAGTAGAGCAGATATCAAATATTTTAAAAGAAGTTGATGATTACTGTAACATTTTGTCGATTCGCGCAGATAAAAATTTGATAGATTTTTTAACCGTAAAAGAGTTTGCAGGTTCTGAAATAGGATGTTTAAATCTTGCATATCCAAAGCAGTGGAAAGGTCCATATGTTCCTGATAATTCAACAATTCAGGGAAAATTATTTGAAATAATAAAAGCAGCCGATGGTTATTTTGTGGTTCCTGGAGATGGAGTCAAATTACCAAATGGTAAAGTCATGGGTAAAGATGTGATAATAACACCCCAAGTTCCTGTGGGTGAAATGGTTGCAAAAGATGGTTTATTATCTTACAAAGGTATTGCGCTTGCAAAAAAATTAGATTTTAAAATTGGAGATTGGGATTTTCCACCTAAAACAAAAGAAAAAGTTAAAAAGCTAGATAAATCGATAGAAGAATTTAATGAGGCGTTGCCTTATACATAAAAAGTTTGATGAACATCTTTTTTGCTGAAGGGAAGAGAGATATTGCACTCTCTTCCCTTTTTGTTTTTTATGAAAATGAAGTGTGAAACAGTTTTTAAGCTGTTGTATCACACGTAATTCTTCGAAGCCAACCCTACTTCGCCCCCATGGAGCTACGAAGGGTTCTACTCGCCATTCACTACAAAGCTAAAGGCCTTGGGGGTTCAGGCGGAGTAGAATAATTTCAATGCGATTAATGGAAGTAATAAAAAGTTTTTAGTTTCGGTGAAGTTATGCAGTGCTCGAGTAACAAATAAAGGTTTTTTAAGCCAAGCTGTTTCACAACCCAAAAGCTTGTCTTGAATTGTTAATCCTTTTAAAATTGTTTCCATGCCGCAAAATGCTACATCTAAATAATTATGTTTTACTTTGACTTGGCTTAGGGCTGCTAGAAATTTAACAAGAGATACTCCTGTACCAAAAGCTCTTACACCTTCTCTAAAACATTTTTCATCAGCTTGTTTAAACAAACTATATCTGCAAATTTGTGCACTTACGCTATCTTCTGAACTTGGTAAAAATTGTTCAATTAAATCTGTTCCAAGATTTGGATTTTTCTCTAAAAAACCTTTTAATGTTAATCCATCTTTTATAGCAGACCAAAGTCCAGCTGTTTTATAACTTTCATATCCTATTGTACACATTTGGTGGAGTAGGCTTGCGGCTGTAGGTCCTGATAAAATTATCGCGATAGATTTTAACCTATTTATATGAGGTATGAGTTGCTCGTTAAATTCATTTTGATTTTTTTGCATATATTCTATGAAGGCGGGCACAAAACATTTTTTGAAAAAAAGATCTTGAGTAACTTTTTTCTCACCATTTTTAACAATTTGTTCTTTTAATTCTTTTTTTAATTGAGCAATAGGTTCTTGTTTATTTTGTTTAATTTCTTTTTTTATAATTTGAATTTCCGTATCAATTATAGTTTGAACATGTGCATTAATTTTATCTTGAATATCAGCTTCAATTTGGGTATCAGCTATCAAATTTAAAACGTAATCAAGAGAATATTGGGCGGAATTAGCTAATTGTTTAAGATATTCTTCTGCCGTTTTAAAATCTGTAGGTTGTTCTATTTTTTTTATATTAAAATGTTCTTCTGCAAATATATCAGCAAATTTTTTGAACTCATCTAAATATTCTTTAGAGCTTATAAAATTTTCAGGTTTTAGAGTTGTTTTTTGTTGAAGTGAATAAGGTAATTTTTGCTTTATGAAATTATCTAAAAGTGTAAAAAGAAATTTTGATAAATTGAAATCTTCGGGACAGTTAAAAATAACTTCTGATTTTGTACCCGATAAGACTTGAGCCGTTATTGATTGAGTTTTACCTTGTAATGAATTTAAAGCTGTGTCTCTAATTTGTTCGCCAGCAAAATCATAACCCATTTTCATTAAAGAAGATGTTCCACTTTTGCATGTTTGCCAAAAACTAGTTCGCGGTACAACTAAACTTGTAGTTGCTACTTGAGCAATAGATAATTTACTCACTTTTGGAGCTGCAGTAGTTGTGGTAGCTACAGATTTGCTTGTAGATTTAGCTTGTTCTGCTTGTAGCATTGCTGCTAAGACAGATCTTGGCACGGATCCTGCTGATACTTGTGCAAAAAGACCAAAAAATAAGAAAACACCTAATATTAACTTTTTCATCAATTCCCCCACGGAATTTAATTTATAATTTACAGTTTGAAATCAATTTAAAGGTTGGGGGTAAAAATGCAACCGGGTAGGGGTTAAGTGTTAATAAAAATGCGAAAAATGGAGTTTTTAGTGAATATTTAGATTTTCTTTAAAAACGATGAAGAAACCTTTTTTTCACCAATTTTGAAGGAAATTGTTAAAAAGTATTGATTTTCGCTTTTTTTCTCAATTTTTTTAACAATTCCGACGCCAAATTTTTCATGCGATACAAGTTGGTTCATTCTCCATAAATTACTGGAATTTGATTTTGGGGGTATAATTGGTTTTGGAACCATCTTTTTTTCAGATGAAAAATCCATTGGTTTATTTGCACCGAAAAATATTTTTGGAGCATCGATTTTTATGTTTGATATAAAACTTTTGAATTTTGCTTGCAGAGAATATGTTGTGTCTTTAGATGTTATAATTTTTTCAAAAAGATTTTGTGGAATTTCTTCTACAAATCTTGATAGAGATTGTTCACAAAGTTGGCCAAACGTGTTTCTTTGTTTTGCATTTGATAAAATTATCCATTCTTTTGCACGAGTCATGCCGACATAAAATAGTCGTCTTTCTTCTTCGAGGCTCTCGCTGGTGTAAAGAGATCGCGAAGATGGGAACAAACCTTCTTCAAGTCCGATAATGATTATCAAATCAAATTCTAGCCCCTTTGCAGCATGAAGTGTCATCATCTTAACAGTGTTTGCTTCTTTATTTTGTTTGGATGATCTTTCTTCCATCAGCGAAACTTCCGCCAAAAATTCTTCTAAATCTTTTTCATTTCTTTTGTTTTCCATAAATTTGTCTTCTTGATTTTCGAAGTTTTCTATGGCGCGGCAAAGTTCTTTGATATTTTCTGTTTTGGTTAATGATTCTTCGCCTTCATAAAAGGTTCTTATGTAGTTTAAATATTCTGTTGATTCCAAAACATGATTTAAAAAATCGCTAGGTTTGCTTTTGGGTGTGAAATTTTTAAATGCAAGTAAAAATTCTTGGATGGAAGCAACTTTTTTGGATGTTTGTGGGATTTTGTTTTGAACTAAATCCAATATTTGTTGAAAGTCTAAAAATGGATTATTGTTCCATTCTTCTGCCACCAAATTTTCAAATTGATCGCCAAGACCTCTTGAAGGTGTGTTGATAACTCTAAAAAAGCTTATTTTATCAAATGGATTAATTACCAGGCGCATGTAAGCAAGCAGATCTTTAATTTCTTTTCGTTGATAAAACTGAATTCCGCCAATGATTTGATAAGGTATTTTGTTGTAAATCAAAGCTTCTTCAATTATTCGTGATTGAAAATGTGTACGATATAAAATGGCAAGACTATTTTGAGGTTTTTCTTTTAAAAAGCAATTTATAAAATTAGTTATAGAATCTGCTTCTTGATAATCAGATCTATTTTCTAAAACTAAAATTCTGTTTTTGCCTTTTTTGGTTGACCAAAGCTTTTTTTCATTTCGAATTTTGTTGTTTTCGATCACTTTGTTTGCTGCATTCAAAATAGGCTCTACAGTTCTATAGTTTTGTTCGATTTTTATTATTGTTACAGGTGCAAAATCATGTTTGAATTTGATCATATTTTCGACTACTGCGCCACGCCAGGAGTAAATTGATTGGTCTTCGTCGCCGACTGCGCAAATCGAATCTACTGCCAATTTGTTTTCATCATTTAAAACCATATTTTGCAATAAAAGATGTTGTATTTTATTTGTGTCTTGATATTCATCAACAAGAATATGTTTTGCTTTTTCTTGGAATTTATTTTTGAATTCTTTGTTCTTTTGGAAAATTTCTAAAATTTTTATTAGAAGATCGTCAAAATCTAGGCAATGTATATTGTTTTTTTCTTTTTCATAAGCGGAGTAAAGTTCTTGAAATATAGGCGGAGTTGCTTTGATATCATCTGAATTTAATTGACTATTTTTTAAGCTGGAAATATGCCCGGTGAGTTGCGAAATATTTATTTGTTTTTCGAGATTGTAACTTTTTAACAATTTTCTTAGAAGTGAAGTTTTATCATCTTCGTCCAAAATCGAAAATTGGGCAAATGGTGAAATAGATGGATTTGTACGAAGCAAATTTAGGCAAAAAGAGTGAAATGTTCCGACGAAAGGAGTGTAAGATTTTTTTTGCAAATAAAACGCAACGCGTTCTTTCATCTCGCCGGCTGCTTTGTTGGTAAATGTTAATGCGGTAATAGATTTTGGATCAACATTTTCATTGATAATTAAATTTGCAATTCTGCTTGTTATAACGCGAGTTTTTCCACTTCCTGCTCCTGCAATAACTAAAACTGCACCTTTTTGATGAGTTACAGCTTCTTTTTGTTGCTCGTTTAATTCATTTTCTAAAAAATTGTTGAAATCTAATTTTGCACTTAACACTTTGTTATCCTTTTCGCTTCTAAAAATTTAGATTTTAAAGATAATGTTCTTTTAATAAAAAGTCATCCTTAGGGTTTTTATTCTTTTTATTCAATGTAAACATCATCTTACTTTATAATTGAATTATATAGATGTTTTGGGAATCTAGGGGTATTAGGGATAAAAAGGGAGATTTAATAAAATGTTTAAAAAATATTTATTTTTTTTATTGTTGTTTACGCCAAATTTATTGTGTAATTTAGGTAAAAATCCAAAATATTTATTTTTTCAGTGTTCAACTGATGAGACCATTTTCGCTCCGATTTTAAATTTACAACTACTTGAAGATATGAGAAATGTTGGTTTTAGTAATTTAAATCGATTTGAATGGCTTACAAAAAATGAATGGACTGAAAAGTATTCTAAACAAACAAAGTCTTGGGAAAAATTTATACAAGATATTGTGACAAATAAAAAGACTTTTAAAGCAACAATCGATTTTTTAGAAAATGCGACAGCAAAGGGAGTTGTTTTTCCTCATATCTATGATGCAAATCGCAAAAATATTTTTTTACAAAAGGATAAGTCATTATTTTTACCAGTTTCACCAGCGTTTTTTATAGATTTATCAGTTGCCGAAAAAATGAAAAATGTTGGTGGCGGTTGTTTATTATTAAATTTAGATACTTGCTCGGCGCCCGGGATTTCGAAAATTATTTTTAAAAATTTAGAAAATAAGCAATTTGCGTTATCCGAATTGGGAATTTATAAATTAATGCTTTTACGTCTTGGACTAAGCAATGCAAATACAGCAGTTGCAAAAAGTGATTTGGATTTCCCCATTTTTAAAGAGTTAGAAAGATATTGTAATAAAGATAGATTTAATCTTTGGAATGCTGCACATTTCTCAAAAGATAATTTGTTTCAAGTTCAACTGGCAAAACTATTTGAAGAACGAAAAGATCTTTATAAAAAATCAAAACAGGTTGTAGATTTTTATTTTAAACCTTGGAAAACATATAAACAGCTTAAGAAGGGTGAGTTCTATGGTAAGAATGGTGAGAAATATGATTTTGCTGAGGTTCAAAAATTTTTACCAGGAAAACATCAAATTTTAGCTTACTATTTTTCTCAGCAACTCATGCTGCTTTGGTTTGGTGCAAACTGTGAGAATATATTAAAGATTCCTGGTTTATTTCGGTTGTTCAAACGTTATGCGTTTATCAAACAGACTATTAAATATCAAGGCGAAGATTTATATCTTTCATTTGTGGAGGTATGGCAAGAGGTGCAAAAAGCTCTTTTAGTGCAAACGCATCGAAGAGATTTTATTAGTTTCAATGGGCATGGTTATGTTATTTCTTTTGATGAGCAAATTATCAAAATGCAAAATGATGTTTTAGGTGTTAGCGATTTTGAATTTCTTGAAACTTTGAATTTTGCAATTATAGATTCGATGGTTTCAAGTAATTTAAATTTGTTTTATCGTGATCCACAAACTTTTAATTTAGATTTACTGCAGCAGATAGCAAAAGTCTGGAGAAACGTAAAAGATACTTTGCCACAAAGAAAAGCCAAAGTTTAAACAGCAGGTTAAAAATCAGTTTGGAAATATGGATTTAAAGCTATTTTGAATTCATATTTTATTGCTTCTAGGTTTTCGTAGCTATTTGCCTCAAATCGTAATGTCATGGCTGGTTGGGTGTTTGAAGCTCTGACCAGCCCCCAACCGAATGGTAGTTGTGCACGGATTCCATCGATTGTGATAAGTTTGGCATCAACCTTTTGTGAAAAATAAGATTTAACTTTTTCAACAATTTCTTGTTTTTCTTCTTCTTTGCAAGTGAGGCGATATTCTGGAGAGCTAAATTTTTGAGGAAAAATTTGCAGCAGTTCTTCTAAGCTTTTATTTTCTTCGAGCAAAATTTCAAATGTGCGCATCATTGCATAAATTCCATCATCATAGCCGAAGTAGCGATGTTTGAAGAAAAAGTGGCAACTAAGTTCGCCTGCGAGCATTGCATTATTTTGGATCATTGTATTTTTGATTAGTGAATGGCCGGATGGTGCCAAAATTTGTTTTGCGCCCCATTCTTCAAGTAGCTCCATAAGTCCACAAGAGCTTTTGATGTCGAAAACGATGGTAGCATTTGGAACGTCTTTTAAAATTTGTTTTGAAAATAAGGCAAGTAATTTGTCGCCTTCAACTATTTTGCCATTTTTGGTTATTGGAGACATTCGATCACAATCGCCATCGAATCCTATTCCAAGTTCAAAAGTAGAATTATTTTTTAATTTTAAAATTATTTCGTGCATGTTTTCATAAGTTGTTGGATCAGCTTCGTGGTTTGGAAAATTACCGTCGATTTCTTCGTAAATTGTTTTTACATTTTTCCATCCCATTGCAGATATCAATTGAGGCAATATTGCTCCTGCGGTTCCATTTCCGCAGTCAATAAGTGCAGAAATGGGTAAATTTTTTAGATGTGCGAAGTTGTCTGTGAGCCATTTGATGTACAAATTTGTTGCATCGTATTTTGCGACCGTGCCAACTTTGCCTGTTTTGTTTTCAAAGAAATTTTGAGATTCGCTGATTTTTTTGATTTCTTGGATCTCTTTTCCAAACACCGATTGTTTTTCAAAACAGATTTTCATTCCGTTATATTCTTTTGGGTTGTGTGATGCCGTGATCATTAAACCGCTTGTGCTTTCTGGGTGCATGAAAAGTGAAAAATAGAATGTAGGAGTTGGGCAGAGTCCGATGTCGATGACATTTATACCCATTTGCGTAATTGAATTGATTACTTTTTCTTTGATCGCTTGTGAATGAATTCTGCCGTCCATCGCTACAGTTACGGTATTAATATTTGGATTTTTGCTCAAAAAATATGTGACAATAGATTGTGCTAGGTTTTCTGCTTCATCTATCAAAAATGATTTCCCTATAACACCGCGGATATCATATTCTCTGAAAATGTTTGGTAACATATTGTTCCCTTACAGATTTGGTTTTTAATTTTTATATCCAAATATGATAAAGCGAAATTTGAAAAACTTAAAGGTTTGATAGTTAGCGTTAAAAATTGTTTTAAAAAACCTTGAATTTAATTGTTTTTTGGTTTTAAGAGGTATGGAAGGGATGTTTTTATAAATCCTATTAGTATTTTAGGTATTTTTCTTATGCTTTTTTATTCTATTTTTTTATCCTTAGCAGCTACGCGCTGTGCGGCAAAGGATGGGTGTGCATCCTTTGCAATCACACATTAAAGAGGTTTCTTTAAAATCTCTACAGCACTAAACTCGCCGGGATACAACTACGTTGTACTCCGACTCAAACAGGTAGTGCTGGATCAGTATTTAATAATTATATTTTCCTGGATTTCTATAATATAAATTTGTAGATTCCAAATTAGCCTGGCTGTTAGAACCGCAGTCCAGTCTAGCCCGACATAGCTTTATGCGAAGTCCGGGCTAGACTGGATGCGGGAGTTTCAGGCGTCAGAGATTCTAAAGAAACTTCTTTAGTTTGGGGATCCAAGGGTGTTCAAATCAACACCCTTGGCCCTAGCGGAGCTAATTTGATTAAAGAAAAAAGAAAAACAAACTTAAAGCAGAATAAATTAAAAGATAAACTAAGAATAAATATATAAATTAAGTTTTAAAAATTGGGATATAAATAAGGGATGATAAATTCCTTATGAAATGATTCCCATCTTCTTATATCCAATAGTTCGGCTCTTAGTTTTTAGCAGGCATTCACCGATGGTTGTTTTTTTTGTTTTGATGAATGCATCTTGTTCTTCTTCCTCTAAAAATGGAATTGTTTTATTTACAAGATCGTCTTCGATTTCTTCGTAAAAATCTAGTGGAAGTTCAATGCTGACAATATCTATAAATTTGCAAAATGAATGAACGAGCGACCATTTTAGACTGTCTATTTCGTCTTCATCATCAATGATTTCATATTTATAAAGATTATCAATCAAAAATGAGATTTTGGTGAAAGCGGGCCAGATTGATTCATAGTGGCTTTTGCTCCAGACTGATTTACCGATTATATTTTCTAAAAAGCGTACTGCGATACTTCTCAATTTAAACAAATTTTCGATCTTATCTTTTTCGTTTTGATAAGTTGTTGATAGTTCGCGTGTTAAATTATTTGAAAAGTTTTTTATGTTGCTGACTGGTGTTTTGACTGGTTTTAGGTATGTTTGCATTTTGGATTGAATTAGATAATCAAGTTGCTTTTCAATTAATGTTTTGACATCAACGTTTTCTGCTTTTAAATAAGGTTTTAAAATTTGTGGCATCTCTTCTAAAATTGATTGAACAACAGCGTAATCTACAAGTTCGCATGATTTCATTTTGTCGTTGAAAAGTTTGAATATTGTATAAAAATAAGGGATGGAGTCGTCTCCCAATTTGAAATTGTCTATAATTTTTAAAAGCTCGAGAAAGTGCCCGCTGTTTTGTGAAATGTAATCTGCATAGTCACTGCTGTTGTATTCTTCTTTTATATACTTTTCTAGTGCGGTGTTAAATTGCTGTGTTTTATATTCGCTATTTAAATTGACATTGTATTTGACTGAAGGATGCGCAGTAAAATAATTTTTTTTGGAGATATTTGATTTTGCAAAAATGTTTTTATCAAAGTTAATTATTGCTGCCAAAGCTACTACCAATATAACTATATTTTTTATTTTCATTCCTTGTCCCTTTTTGTTAAAGTGCTAAATATTAAATTGTTTTGCATTTTTAAACAAAGTTTTACGCTTTGGATGATATCATGGTCTTAAATATTTTTTCAAGAGTGAGAAAAATAAATTAAGGTAAAGGAGTTTAATTGTGCCTCTTTTTAAATATGACGCCTTTAATAAATTGGGGAAAAAGGTTAGCGGAACGATAGAAGCCTCTACCATCCAAACCGCAAAAGAAATTATCCGAAGTCAAGGTTTTATGCCGATAAAAATGAATGAAATTGCGGCCCTTGATGCAGCCGGTGGATTTTCGATAAAAGATTTGTTTGAAAGATCGGTCGATCAAAAAAGTATAATTTTACTTACCAAGCAGTTAGCAGTTCTTTTGAAAGCAGGTGTACCTTTGCTGCAAGGGGTAGAACTTTTGGCGGAACAATTTGAAGGAAAGTTGCGTAGGATTTTGATAGAAGTAAAAGATGATTTGAAAAGTGGAAAATCTTTTGCAACTTCTCTTGAACGTTATCCAAAAGTTTTTTCTAATGTTTATGTACAACTTGTTCGCGCTGGTGAAGCGAGTGGAAATCTAGAAGCGGTTTTGAAAAATTTAGCTGTTTATCTGGAACGAATGGATGAAATTCGACGCCGCGTGAAAAAAGCTATGTCTTATCCTGTGATGATGATTGGAATATCTGTAGTTATCGTATCTTTACTTATCACATTTGCGGTTCCCAAAATCGTAGAAGTTTTTAAAGAAAGCGGTATAGAACTTCCTTGGCCAACACGTTTTGTTTTGGGTATATCAGATTTTTTTTCCGCTTATTTATTTTGGATTGTTGTATTTTCAATCGGTGGTTTTATTTTGTTTAAATATTGGAAATCAACTCCAAACGGTCGTCATTCATTTGATAAATTAAAATTGCAACTTCCAATATTTTCATATTTTACCAAAGCCAAAGTTGTTGTAGATTTTACAAAAACTTTTGGGATGCTTCTTGAGAGCGGAGTGAATTTGGCAGAGTCTCTTGATATCGTTTGCAATCTTGTCGATAATACTGTTTTGACCAGAACTTTGAAAAATGCGAGAGACAAAATTATAAAGGAAGGAAAAATTTCGAAATATCTTGGTGAAACACAAATCTTCCCTCCGATCGTAAGTTATATGGTAAGTACTGGAGAGCAGTCTGGAAAATTGGCTGAAATGTTAACATCGGTTGGAAATGATTACGAAAGAGATCTTTTTGAACTAATTGACAGTTTAATTGCCAAAATAAATCCTTTAATGATTTTGATTGTTGGAGGATTGATTTTTTTTATAGTGTTAGCGATGTTCCTTCCTATGAAAGATATAGGAAGTGCATTCGAAAAAATGGGTTAATTTAAATAGAGGAGTCTTATGAATTTATCAAGAAAAAGCGAAGCGTTTACGCTGATTGAAATTGTTATTGCGTTAAGTTTAGCCGTTGCGTTGATGGCAACGGTATTTACAATCGTTAAAAAATTTAAAAAACAAGCTAGTGTTAAAGAGACAATACAGATAATGGGTGTTATTAAAAATGCTTTGCTTTTATATTCTAGCGATACAAACAAATATCCAACAACAAGAGAAGGTCTTGCTATTTTGCTTGTTCCACGTCAAGGAACTACTTATTTAGATAGCGAAAAATTTATAAATGATGCGTGGGGTAATCCTATCGAATATCATGCAGGACAAGAGATTCAACATAAAGAATTTAAAATTTATGAATTAATTTCTCAAGGCGATCCACAAGGTGGCGGAGAAATAGTTCTAGGAGATTAAACTTGTGAATAAAGTAAATCGCAGTGCATTTACTTTAATTGAAGTTGTTGTTGCTATGGGCATTATGATTTTTTTAATGTCCATAGCAACTCGGTTTTTCAAATTTAAAAAAGCTGAAGATAATATTCAGACAGTTGTTAAAAAAATAAACAATATAGTTTTTCTAACAAAACAAAACGCTTTTATTTCTGATACTAAATTTTCTATCGAAATAAAAAGAGACGGAATTGCTATTTTTAAGCTTGTTACAGATTCTGCAGGCAAGGGAAAACGAGAAGAGTTTGTGTCTTCTTATTTGAAAACAAAATATGATTTCCCACAAAATATTACGACACGATCTGTTTACAAAGATGGTAAAAGAATGGATGAAGATCGACGCGGCTCTGTGTTTGTAGATTTTTCCAAAAATGGAATCTTACCGTCCATCTTTGTGCAGCTTGCGATTGCAAGTGAGGGTGGAACTGAAGCTAAAGTGACACTCCAAGCGCAATCTTTTTTAGGTTATTTTGAACTTTTGGATGGATGGGTAAGAGAATGAAAATTGCAAAAAAAGCAGCTTTTACCTTTTTGGAAGTGATTGTCGCGATGGGGCTTTTTGCTTCCATTTCATTTATCATTTTTTATTCTCAAAAACAGTCTTTAAATTTTATTTTTAAAAGACGAGAAGAGGCCAGCAGAGTATTTTTGGTAAAAGAATATTTGTATAAAAAAATATTTCATTTGCAAGAAGATTTGGACGAAGCGGTTTGGAAAAAAAGCAGCTTTAAGAAAAAATTTGAAAAGCCCGAACTTGTAATAAATCTTTCATCAGAAGGTATTAATGGTAGATCTTCTCTAAAAGATTTTTCAAAACATTTGGACTGGGCAACTTGTGAAGGTAGCTGGAAAAGTTTTTTAAAAGGCAGATCTAATGAAAGCACTTTTAAATTAAAAGCTTTAGATTTTAAAAAGTAAAAGAAGAGTTATGCGAAAAAGTTATGGATTTTCTTTGCTTGAAATTTTGATAGCCATGAGTGTTGCGGCAACATTTATGAGCTTTATTATAATGTCGATGCGAAGTTCTTTTCGTTTTGTTGCCATCGGCGATGAAAATATAAAAATTAATGAGCAGGCTTTTTTACTTATAAATCAAATGGAACGAGATTTCTCATCCGTTACAATTTTTTCTTTTGATACTACTTCGACATCAACAAAAGAGGAAAAAGTTACTTTAGATCGTAAAGAAGCGCCTAACAAATTTTTTCAAGCGCAAACGCAGGAAGATGATACTTTGAATAGTTTGCGAAAAGCTAAAGGAAAACTTTTTAAAACTGCATCTTTTGTTTCAACATCCCCATTGCAAAATATAGAAGAAAACAAATTTTATCTTGTACGAGTAGGCTATGAGCTCAAGTTAAATAAAACAGCAGGGGACCGAGAAAAGCATAGTTACGACCTTATTCGTCGCGAAACTAAAAAATTAGATAATGTTTTGCTGAAAGAAGCAGATTCGATCACAAGAAAATCATCAAAAGATTTTATTTACAGCGATTTGGTTGCGAAAAATATAAAAGAAATTTCTTTGCAATTTTTTAAAAAACTTAAAAAGCAGGATCAAAAAACTGGAAAATCTAAAAAAGAAATTTATAAGTCGTTTGAATGGGATGGTGGCGAAAAAACAAAAGATCAGATTCCAGATTTTTTAAAATATCATATTGTTTTTTGGAGTGAAAATAAAAATAAAGAGTTTGTTTTTGATGGGCTTATAAATTTTTTTAATAAAAAAGTTACGCAGCAACAGCCAAAGCGCGTACGACAAGATCAGGGCGAAAAACAGAATGTAAGCCAGCAAGGTGGACAAGCTCCGCAGCAAAGTGTAAATCAACCAAACCAATCGCCGGTTACTTAAAAAAAGATTTTTATGAAAATGAAAAAAAGTTCTTCTTATATTTTGATTTTTGTTTTACTTGTACTTTCGTTTTTGTCATTTGTTGTTTCAAAACTTACACAGCAGACAAATGTTTATCTTTTTTTTACGAAAACTGTTTATCTGCAAGAAAATGCTAAATTGCTTGCTTTGAGTGGTATTACTATGGCACGAGCAGAGCTTGGAGAAGCTTATTTGCCTATAAATGAAAAAAATGAACAAGAGCAACAAAATAAAGATAGCAAAGAGCAAAAACAAGCCAAAAATTTATTGAAAAAAATATTGCCAGTTTTAAATCGCTGGCAAATTTTTAAATTGACTGAAAAAGAAGACGGTGTAGATGGGGAAATAAAAGTTTGTATTTTCTCTGAAGATGGAAAAATTAATTTAAACAAATGGTTTGATTTTCAAAAAAAAGAATTTAAACCAGACATGGCAAATATTATCAAATTGATGACTGTAGGAAGTAACATCAAAGGTGAAAAAATATTAAAAGATTTAACAGATTTTTTTAAACGAAAAAATAAACCTATTGAAGATTTATCAGAATTGCTTGAGATAGATTCTTTGAAAAGTATCAATTTGATGTATTCACCGCTTCAGCGAGTTGAAAAAACAGCAAGTGGTAAAGAAGATTCGACTATTTATTTGCAAGATTTTTTTACAGTTTATTCTGAAAGTGAAAAAGTTGAGCCTTGGTTGTTTTCACATTCGCTCGATGTTTTGTTTGGTGTAAGATTACCAAAGCCAAATGATGCGAGTGTGATGAAGGAAAATTTTGTAAAAGCAATTGATAAATTTAAGTTAGATCTTGGTTCGAATTGGGATGTTAATTGGGGTGCTTTAATCCCTATTTATGAGAAAAAACCGGCAGCATTCCAAGTGCTTGGTAAATTATTATCTCAACAATTTGCACCATCTGTGTATACTGTGATATCATGTGGAAAAATTGGAAATGTAGAGCAAAAATTGTTAGCCGTTTTGGTTAAACAAAATCCAAAAACAAGCTCTACAAATAAAGGAAGCGGTAGTCACAAGGAAGAACAAGAAAACCTTGCGCAATATTTTAAAGTTATAAAAGTTATTTGGTTATAAAAGTTTTTGAAAACTGGAGCTATCGGTGAAAACAGAAACTCTCGTTGGTCTATTTATACTCGGTGCGATCGGAATATTTTTTTATTTAAGTTTTACAATAGGTTCGTTTCGAGTAGATCGTGATAATTTTCATTCATACAAAGCTTATTTTTCTGATACAGCCGGTCTTGAAATCAAAGATCCGGTGAAAATTGCTGGAGTTGATGTTGGAAAAGTTGTCGATATCAAATTACAAGATGCCGGTAGAGCAATGGTTGTATTTTTGGTTAATAAAAAAAATAAACTTGCTAAAAATGCAGTTGCTTTAGTTCGTCAAGAAAGTTTGCTTGGTAACAAATTTTTGGAAATTGATCCGGGAGATTCTTCTACTGGTTATTTGATCCCAGGAAGTGCATTAAGTTTACCATCACAAGCTCCTGCGAGTGTTAGCGATCTTTTAAATAAATTCAATGACATTGCTTCAAATCTAAAAAGTGTAGTTTCTGTATTCAAAGATGTATTTGCATCAAATGAAGGTGCACAAAATCTTAAAGATGTTCTTAAAGGTTTTGCAAAAGCATCGGATACTATTTCAAATTTTTCTGGTGTGCTTGAACGTGTTTTAACTAAGAATGAACAAAACATGAATGGCATGCTAGAAGATTTCAAAGTGTTTGCCCAAAATTTGCGTCAAGATGGCCCATCAATTACTTCAGATTTGAGAGATTCCGCATCACAACTTCGCACAAATGTTTTACCTTCAATTTCTAGTGGAATGGAAAATTTTGGCAATGCTTCAAAGCGTGTTGGTGAAACATTTGAAACTCTTGATGATACAGCGGTGCAGGCGCGAGAAAGTTTCAAAGAGTTTGGACAAGTTGCTGAGAAGATTAACACTGGAAAAGGTTTGGTTGGTAAAATTATAAATGAAGATGAAACTTATAATGATTTCAAAAAGACTATGAAAGGTCTTCGCGATTATACATCCAAAATGCATTCTTTAGATATTTTGGTTGATATGCACTCAGAGACGATGTTCAAAGATTGGAAAAACAAAGCATATTTTGAATTGCGATTCCGCCCAGAAGAAGATTATTTTTATAACTTGCAGATAATTGGTGCTGATAAAGGGTCTGTAAAACGACAAGTTATAGACACAGTTCGTTATGACAGAAATGGAAATATTTTAAATGCACCAACCGTTAGCGATCTTTATAAACGTCCTGATTCGATGCAAGTTACAACGCAAACTAAAAATGATATTTTGTTTGGTTTGCAATTTGGTAAACGTTTCAATCGTTTAGCTTTCAGAATTGGTTTGTTTGAAAGTACATTTGGTGCTGGAGTAGATTATTATGTT
The DNA here is from genome assembly GCA_003511165.1 of Candidatus Dependentiae bacterium. Classification (NCBI taxonomy): domain Bacteria; species Candidatus Babelota bacterium. Next base: position 155,541 of record DOJW01000007.1, on the reverse strand, counting down.
CCTCTTAATACAGATAAATTACATTGGATTTCTTCTTTAGAAGCGTTCGACTTTAAAGGTGTAAATCGAATGAATGATAATCGCCCACATATAAAATGGTTGAACAGATTCTACTTTATGAAGCATCTATATACAGCATTCGGTGTAGATGATGTGATAAGTAAGAATAGTGCAAGTCCATTCCTTGGCGCTGGTATTCGATTCGGTGATAAAGATCTTAAATACTTTTTATCATCTGTGCCGATAGGTAGTGTTAAGGGTTCATAAAATTTTAAGGAGTGTGTTTTGAGCACTCCTTTTTTATTTAATCGAGCAGAAAACCCCAGGGTTTTAAACCTGGGGATGAATGCGAGTCCACTTGGCGAGGCAGCAAAAATCGGAGATTTTGCGAGTCGCCAATAAAGATGGCATACTCCTAAATATGAAAAAGTATTGGTTAGGTTCACATACAAAACACAGGCTTATGTACCATATAATATGGATACCAAAATATAGAAAAAGAATTTTAAAGGGGATGCTTGCGGATAGAATTAAGGAACTATTAATTCAATGCGCAGAAGTTAATAACTGGCAAGTACAAGAAATTAACGTGCAGATTGATCATATACATGCAATTGTGCAATTAGACACAAAAACTAGTGTTGCAAGAGCAATACAATTGTTTAAGGGTGGAAGTAGTAAAAAGATAAGAGAAGAGTTTCCTGAGTTAGAAGAATTTCTTTGGGGAGATAGTCTTTGGTCGGATGGATATTTTGCCGAGACGGTTGGAAGTTGTGATGAAGAAGTGATAAAAAAATATGTTCAAAATCAAAAATAGTTTTCATGAGTTAGAAGCCCCGGCTTTTAAGCCGGGGTGGCTTTCACTGGAATATTAAACCTCTTTCGAATCTACATTAAACTTTATTTTATAATCTTACAGTGGTTATTATCATCGAATCATATTTTAAATTTTCGTTTGCCCTGAGCGGAGCCATTTTATGGCGTAGTCGAATGGGTACGAACGAAAGTAAAGATGCAAGGAGTTGACTAAGATGGCTAAGGGTTTTGAAAAAGGAATATTGAATTTTAGAAAATTTAAGTTATTTTAAAAAAATTAACTTGTAATAAAAAGTTTTAACAAAAATAAAAATCAAAAAAGAAGGTCAAATGAAAATTATAAAAATTTTACCAATTTTTCTGTTTATTTTTTACAACAATGTTTTTGCCGGATGCGGGGCTTCAAAAGGTTTGGGCGAGCCTATGAATGAAAAGCCCGCTGAAAAACCTTTTGATGTATCACATTATGTAGAAGAATTGCAGCAACAACCTATATTACCAAAACCTCAGGCAGCTACAACGCCTAGGTTACCAAACAATTTTTTTAGATTTAAGATTTACGAACATCATGTACAAAATGAGCGCCCTGCTATGGAAGATAGATTTAATATTTTTGAAGATGAAAAAAGAATTTTTGCTGGAATTTATGACGGACATGGAGGAAGTTTTGTATCTGAATGCTTGCAAGGTAACTTGCAAGCATGTATTTTCGAAATAATTGATAAATATTGGTTAAACAGGGAAGTTTTTTCTCTAAGTTTTGCAACTGTTGAGTCAGCATTGAAAAATAGAGAAGAAGCTATTAAACAGGGTTCATGCGCAACATGCGTTTATATTGATAAGCAAAATAACACTGCTTATTTTATAAACCTAGGAGACAGTAGGGGTGTTTTAGTTAGTATTGCAGATTTGCGACAACAGATCATAGACCTTATGTTAAAGAAGAAAGAGATAGAGTTTTAACGCAAGGAGCAGAAATTTGTAATGGTTACGTACAGTATGCGGGCGCCGCTCCCAACATTGCAATGACTAGGACTATTGGCGATTTTATGTTTAAACCAGATGGCCTAAACATAATTTCTCCAATACCAGACATAACTAAAATAAAGCTAAAATCGGATGATACCTTTATTGTTTTAGTTTGTGATGGTGTTTGGGAAGGAATTGCAGGACCACCTTCCTGTTTTAAAGATGAACAACAATTTGAATGGGAATATAGCAATCGTGGCATAGGACGTCTTTTGACTGAAAACATAAGAACACATGGAGAAAATTTAGCAAAAGATTTAGTGGAAAAAGCTTTACATTTTTCCGAAGACAACTGTTCTGCGATTGTTATAGAATTGCAAAGAAGGAATAATTAATTCCATCTTTGCAATATACCTTAAGCAAAAAGCCCCTTTTCCCAGGGGTCTAGACCATCATTTTCCTCTTTCTCTATTCCTAAAATTTGATTGATATAAGGATTATCATTATTTTTTGCGATAGCGATGAGTTTTTCTAAAATTGTTGCTTCATTAATTAGATGCGATCTTTTTAATGTATTAAAAAACACTCTAAATATTTCAACTTTATTTTTATTAATTGCCGCTATTAAAATATTTATTTGTTCATTATTTTTATTTGTTAGTATTAATTCTAAAACGTAATTATTTTGTATTTTATTTAAAACTTGTTCAATTATTTCTTGTGAGTAATTATAGTTTATTAATAAATGTAAGATAGAATTGCCATCAGTTTGACATTTGTAATCGCTGAGCATCCATAGGAGTTCATCTGTGGTAAATGAATTTAACATATTCATACGGAATTGATTTATTTTTATAAAAAGACATATGTTTGATGCCTTCGAACGAAGTTTTTGATTGATGATAGTATTTGATTCGATTTGTTGTTTAAATGATTCGAATCTTCTTATTTGTCTTATTTGTTCCATTTCTTCTTCGGATTTATGAAATAAAATTTTGTCGGTAAGAGGGCAACTTGCAGGTCTGCATTGTTGCATGAGACGTTGAACTTCTTCAAAATTTCTAGCTCTTAAATCCGGTTCAGATTGTGATTCAGCAAGCGCGGTTTGACTTAATGGGCTAGGAGCATATTTTAGAGCCTTTTTTCTTTGTTGCGGCGATTCGATCGTGGCAGCTTGTGGTTCATGATGAAATATCGCATTAAGTTCTGTAAGTTCTGTTTGGCTCAATGGACTAGGGGAATATTCGCGAGCTTTTTTTCTTTGCTGTGGAGCTTCTGGTTCATGATGAAACATTGCATTAATATTGTTTAATCCGATTGTTAAAAGTAAAAGACTTAATATTTTTTTGTTTTTTAAAAGTTCCATTTAATTGTTAATCCTATATTGCCACCAAGCATATCTGTTTTGTATGATCTTTTGCCGTAAATTGGACAATCATATGATAAATAGATAGTTGGTGAATATTTATAATTGTTTATTGCTGTTGCATCGTATCCGATTTGAAAGTGCAAAACATGTTGGGACCAATCTTTCAAACGTACATTACTATTTACTACGTCGTCCTTTGTTTCTTTGTAAATTACAGAAGCGTCTGCTTGTTGTGCAGCTATATAAGTGCTTAAGAATGTACTATCGCGGACATCTAGATGTGTTGGTTCTTGTCTTGTGAAAGAGTAGCCAACGTTTATTAAAACTTGTTTAAAAAATGGATTGAGTTTCAAATATGCTGCAAGATTCCAAATATTTCCGGCATTCAATTGTGTGTGACCTTTTTCCAAAATTACAAGACCTGATTGTGTTTTATCTGTGGCCATTCGAATGGTCCTGCTTTGATTGAAAAATGTTAAAAAATTTCCATAAAGTCCGCCATTTAACCAGTTGCAAACTGTTATTTCAAATACACCACGTGCATTGACGCTATAAAATCCATCATAAGAGTTTGCGACATAAACTACTTGATCAAGTGGAGTTTTTGATGCTGTAGGGATTGTTACTCCAAGCTCGGCATAACCACTTATTTCTTGGATGTATTCGTGCATTTTAGCTTTGCCTTGCCATCCCAAAGAAAGATTTAGATCGCCAGCAGATGTTTTATTATAAGGTGATGTCAGGTTATGTAATCCATTTTCGTTTAAAACGGTATTGAAATTGTTTGTTAAAAAACTTTCAAAATCGGTATAGTGTGCTGTAGTGGTTGATGTTTTGTCGGTGTAACTAATCTGATTTATTTTGACATGTCGAAGCGGCATATAAAATCGTGCAAAAAATCCAGAAGTTAAATATTGCTGGATATCAAATTCAAATTCATCTACTTTCAATTTTCCATTTAATTCTATTTTGCCGTTATCACCGCCAAAAAAATAATTTGGAATTGTTCCGGTATTTTGGTTTAACCATTGATTTGTTATTGGTTTACTTGTTAAATTTTCCATGTTGTATGCAAGTTTGTTTACATTAATTAATCCATAAATGTTTAAAACATTTGTTGTGTGACAAGATGCATCATAACCCTTGCGTGAATTTCCTGTGCTATACCTTATTTGTGGAGATGTTGCCCATTCGGTAGCGTTTTTGGGGAAATTGCCTTGGAAATGTTGTGCTCGATAAAATACTGGTAAATCTGCTGCTTTTAAATTTGCGATAGTTAAAAGGGTAAAAAATAAAATTCTAAAAAGTTTCTTCATAAAATCTCCTTATATAAATTCGTTTATGCATACTCTAGCGAAATTTTGTTTATGAAGAAAGTTTTTGTGAACAATTTTTATTTAATGCCAATTTGCGTTCTTTTACAGCTTGAAAAAATTCTTCACATTTTTGTGAGTAGAGAGCTGGGTATGTTTCCAAAATTTTTGTGTGTTCTCCTTTTTCAGGATTCCAGGTCATGATTATGCTTTTTCCGTTTTGTTGAAGCTTATAGAATGCTTCGATGGAAATAAAATTATCATTTAATGCATGGATCAAAAATATTGGGGTTTTAATTTTTTTAATAGATTCAGCAGGTTTTACTTTTCGTACTTTAATTCGATATTTGTAGTATGCAAGGCCTCGGAATGGTTGACGGAAAATAAATGCGCAAAGTGGTGGGCCGTCGAAAATTGGGTACATGCGTTTTACTTGGTCTTTGAGAGTGTCATAAGATGATTGTAAAATTAATCCGTCAAATAATTGATATTTGCTTTCTGCTTCGATTAGCGCTACCGCTCCCATTGATATTCCAAAACCATAGATAGGTAATTTCTTGAATAACTTTTTGGTACGTGGGTCGGTTTTTAATAAATTTACAGCTGCTTCAACTTCATATGCTTCATCTCGACCAAATGTTGTACATTGATGTCTATGGCATTCACCGAAACGACGGAAGTCGAAACTGATTGTGGTGCAGCGTGAAAAAATTGATTTTCTATACATTTCCATGTCATGTTTATCGCCTGCTGCGTAGTGACATAGAACCACCAACGCTTTTGCATCGCGACATAAGCTTAGCTCCCCGTTTCTTGTTAAGCCGTCGATGGTTTTTATTTCAATTTTTTGATTTATATATTCTTGTGCGGCATATTCTTTTAAAAGTTTTTCTGTTTCTGCATTTATATAAAGCAGTTTACTAGGGGTTGTTTTTTTTACTTGAAATGGGAAATCAGCACTTAGATAATTTGAAGTGAAAATTAATAAAAAAAGAAAAACTGAAGAACTAGGCCTTTTAAACATTATTTTCCCTGAAATTAAAAATATTAAAAAAATAAAGCTGTAAATTTTTTACGCTTTTGTAATGATAAATAAAATGAATTATATTTTCAAGGTTATGGATTGCAAAGTTTAGGTTATCAAGATGTCTATTGATTCAAAGAAAATAATTACCGTTTCCAACTTGCTTACAGTTTTGCGGATTGTACTTGCTCCGTTTATCTCTTTTTACATAATTCGAAACAATTGGCAACTTGCTCTGATTTTATTTTTTATCGCGGCCCTTACAGATATGCTGGATGGTTTTGCGGCTCGGTTGTTCAAGCAGCGGACATCGCTTGGAACTTTGCTCGATCCTGTAGCGGATAAAATTTTACTTCTTACCACATTCGCATCTTTGATAGTTGCAAATATGTCGCAACTTGTTATTCCCTTTTGGTTTTTAATATTTTTGCTTGTGCGTGAATTGATTATTGTTATCGGTGCGCTTTTGGTTGCATTTGTTTCTCACGATTTAAAAATTAATCCTACCATTTGGGGAAAATTAACAACATTTTTTCAAATTATATTTATCTTCTGGTATATGAGCTGCTTTTTCTTTTCATGGATTCCAATAAAAACATTTTTTTTGTTTTTTGTTTTCATAATAATTTTTTCTACTTTTTCCTTGATGAATTATATAAACATTGGTATAAAGATTTTGCTGCAAAAATTTAAAAGTTAAATTTTTTTGTAGCGAGAGTATTTTTTATAACAATAAAATAAAGGAAATATAGATATGATGAACAAAAAGATATTCACATTGCTTGCGGGTTGTTTGGTTTTAGCAACGGTAAATGCAAAAATATTGGATACTGTTAGAGCAAATTTACCAGAAATCGGCAATCCATTGAGATCGGCAACAGCTGAAGATTATACACGAGCAAATGCTAGAATTAATGCTAGCGATGAAAATGCAACCGTAAAAGGCTTTAATGCAGAAATTATTGAAGCATTGGGTCATGAAAGTTTAACTGCTGAAAAATCAAGAATTGAAGCTATGTTAAAAGCACAATTTTCTTATGCTGATTTATCAAAGAATCCAAAACTTGCAAAGTTTACAGTCTATGGTACAGAAGCTTTTGCTGTTTTAGCAGCAGCTGTTTTAATTTGTCAAAATGCAGAGCTTGAAAGATGGGTAGTAAGTCACCCCGTTGAAGCTGCAAAAACATTTGGTATCGAAGCAGAAGATTTCATGTCATATTTGTGGAATGAACATAGAAGAGCTTGCTACGCAGTACTCGGTACAGCCGGAGTTGCAGCTTTAGGTTTTGGTGGCAAAGCAATTTATAATAGATTTGCATATAAAAAAGCAGCAGCTTTAGAAGCCGCTAAGAAAGAAGAAGTCGAAAAGCATTCAGGAAATACAGTTCCTTTAGCTAAATCACCAGAGTTGCCTGCAACCAGAGTCGAAGGTGTTAGTTCAGCTTCAGCTGTTGAAAGTGGACCAAAAAACGGTGGTGAAGCTTCTTCCGATGCGTTACATAAAAGTGGTTCTTCCTGGTAAAATCAAACATAAAATTTAAAAAAATATTTTAAGTTTTAAGGGCGAGGAAATTTTTCCTCGCCTTTTTTATTGCAAAATTTTTATAACATTTGTTGTTTGATTTTTTTTTGATTTGTATAATCGTGCAAGCATAAAAGAATGGATCCCCGCATATGCGAGGATGCCTAAATGGTAGATCAATATTTAGATTAGTGTAGAAGGAGTTTGTTTTATGAATATCAAAAAATCGCTCAGTGTTGCGTGTCTCTTAATTTATTGTGTCGTTAATGCAAAATCAGATTATCAAAATTTTGATAAAACATTGCAGAGTGTGTTTGTAAAAACCGATGAATATGCAAGTCAAATGCCGCAGGATGCAAAAAGTGTAGCGAAAAACAAATCTAATTATGCAATATTTTTGCAAGAAAAAAATAAGCTTTTAAAAATCAGAGATATGCTGCAAAAAGAGTTTAACAATCCTCGCATTGCTGCCTTGCTTGAACAAGATATGCGAGTACGAGAATTAAAAAATAATTTAGATCGCTTGTTTGATTTTAGATATTTGCGTACCGCTTTTGATTCGATTAATGTTGAAAATGAATATGAAAAAATGCGTTTATTTTTCCAACTTTGGCGAAAAGATTTTATAAGTTATCAGCACGCGATTGAAATGTTTATTTCCAAAAAAGATTCTTTTGACAAAGACGTGGTTGATTTGCTTACAACAATTCGTGAGTTTTCTTCTGTGATGGTTGTTGTTTGCGATCAAATAATTGAATATTTAAATAATAATGAAGACAGTGGTTTGGTATTGTTTTTGAATCAATTTTTTGCAAATCAAAGTTGGTATACAAATTATGCAGTGCTTGGGGGAATTGGTTTAGCAGTTATTGTAATAGCAGCTGTATTGATTGGCGGTAAAAATTATTTTGGATCAAATGGAGATGAGGATGATTCAGAAGTTCCAACTAAGGGTGGCTTATTAAAATCTTCCGATAAACCTAAAAGAATGAGTGATTGTAGAACCATTGGCCCAAAGATGGGAAAAGATTTAAGAGATATAGAACATTCTTGGGATTTACTTCCAGAAATCAGTCATTTTAAAGTTAGACTTGCAGCTTGGTTTAGAATTAAGTAAACGCTAATTTAGTTGAGTTGGAGATTAATAAATAAAAAGGGGCTAAATTTTTAGCCCCTTTTTATTTATACAGTTAAATGATTTTTCTAAATTTTGTTTATTTTTTTAAAACATTTCGAAGTGAATCGAGCTTCTCTTTGGTCTGAAGATAGCTTTTATTTTTGAGTAAAAATGTTTCGTACAAATTAAATGTAGCTTTGAAAATAAAATCGCTACTACATTTTTCTTGAAGCAGTTCTGGGAAAATTTCTTCTTTTAAAAATAAATTTGGAAGACCCATGTAACGTACTGATACTGCCATGTTACCAAGGCAGTAAGTAATCCACGAAACTTTATAAATTATGATAGTTGGGATAGAAAGTAGTGCGAGTTGTAGGGTGACTGTACCTGGTTTTGAGATAGCAACTGCAGATTTACTTAATTCTTCTAATTTTTCTTTTTCATCAAATATTGGCCGAATATAATTTCGCCAGTTTTCAAATTTTGCTTCTTTAAAAACTGAATCAACCAATTCGAGTGGGATAGATTCTGCAAGCGGCAAAATAAATGAGACATCACTGTAAATTGATTTGAAACGCAGTACAATTTCGCAAAAAATTGGAATCAAGCTTTTAATTTCGGATGCGCGAGAACCTGCTAAAAGTGCAATCTGATTTTTCTTTTCTTTGCTCATTTCAAAGTATGGTGATAGCTCTTCATAAAATGGATATCCAAACCATTTAGCTTCGACGCCATGCTTTTTGTACCAATCAATTTCAAAAGGATAGATTACTATCACCTCATCGCAATTTTTCTGAATTGAGCGCGCTCTCCATTCTCCCCAAACCCAAAGCTGTGGAGGTGAAAAATATGTTATTTTTAAATATGGCTTTTTGCTTTTTAAGTGTTTTGCAAGTAAGAGGTTAAAGCCCGGAAAGTCGACCAGAATAACTTCGTCAAAATTTTCTTTCAAAATATAATTAACAACTTTTTTGAGATGTTTAAATATGAAAGGTAAATGTCGAACAATTTCTAAAATGCCAACAAAGCTAAAATTTTCTATACGGTCGTAAAGCTTTATGTTTTCGCTTTCTAAAAATTTACCGCCGATAGCTTCGAAACTAATTTCTGTATTTTCAGATTTTAATTTTTTGACAAGCCAGCTTGCAATTTTATCACCTGAAAGTTCGCCTGTGGAAATAAAAACTTTTTTCATTTTCACTAACCTTTATTTTAAACAATCGTTTTTGCAAAATTGCAATCTAAGTGTTTCGATATCCTGCAATTGTGTTCTAAAATTTATAGAGACTTCCTCCGTTAATTGCAATATTTTTTTTCCGCAATCAACTTTTTCTGCAAACAAATTAAGTTTGAGCTTATTTAAATTTTTACTTTTTATTTTTAAATTTGAAAGTAAATTGGAAGAATCATTTAATGCACTTTTCAATGTACCATGACCTGCGCTTTTAAATGGTTTTTTGTTATCAATTAATTTTTCAATTTTATCAGAATATTTTTGCTGCAGAATGCCAATTTCTTTGAGCGGTTGTCCAACCGTTTTGTTAATTTGCGCCATTTGCGTTAACAGCTTTTTAGCTTCTATTAAATTTAGATTTTTATCATTTACATTTTTTTCCACATCACTTCCAATTTTTTCTAAAATTTCACCAATCGTTGCAGATATAAATGCGCATTCATCAACTGTTGCTTTCATAGTTGAACCGATATCTTCTTTGAGCTCATTTTTGGAAGCGTTTTTATTTTTGGCGGTAACATCTTGCTTAACAATAAAATTGTCTTCACTGCAAAGGGTTATGAAAAGACAAAGTGGTAAAAGAAATATTTTGGATATTTTCATAAAAGCTCCAGGAAAATTGGGGTAAGATAAAAGCAGATTTTAACATATTTATTATTCTTCTTCTATCTTACTATTTTCATTTAATTCATATTTATATTGTTTAATTCTTCTATAGGTTGTCTTTTAATTTATTTTTATCTTTGGTTTGCTCCACGCAAGGTGACAGAGAGGATTATGCGCAAAATCCTCTCTGTACTCTCCTATGCGCCAAAAGAGACTTTTGGATTTCCTTTAACGCAACGCTAAACTGTCTTGCCACAATTTCATTGTGCTGCGACAGTAGCCTTGCAAATAAGGATCTACAATATATAATAGGCCTCTTATGAAATCAGATATAAAAAATCCGTTTGCCCTGAGCGAAGTCTTTTTATGGCGCAGTCGAACGGGTACAAGCGGTATAATATGTATTTTCCTTTATTTTTCTAAATTTGAATTGTTGAAAAATTTAGAAAAACGTCTTTATGGGAATGACGAAAAAAAACGAAGATCCTTTCCGGACGCTATTTCCACGAAGACAGAAATCAAAATTGTGGTTCCTTATTGCAACGCTACTATCGCAGTGCAACGTAGTTGCATCCAGATAGTTTAGCGTTGTGGGAAATCCAAAAGTGCTTTTTTGGCGCACGGAGGATGCAAGGAGGTTTTTGCGACAAAATCTCCTTGCCCCTCTGCGGGAGCAGCCAGAAATAAACAAAAAACAGTAAAGAAAAGAATGAAGAATTTAATTAAAAAAATAGAGATAAATAAATTTAAGGGATAACCAATTCCTTATTTGCAGTTTGCATACCTCATCTCTTTATGACCCCATTTTTAAATCGCAAATAGCCATCAAATAATTTAAATTTTCCCACTTTTTGACAAAAAAGCGCGTTTTTAGGCTTTTTGTAGGGGGGCGTTTTTATTACTTTTTTTACAATGTTATACCTAGTTATATGAATGCTATAAAAGTTTTGTGGGGGTAGGGATAAAAGGAGATTAGTAATCGAAGTTTATAACTACAACTTTTAGGCAATATTAATTTTTTAAGTCGTGGGGGCTTTTATGAAAACAATGAAAAAGTTTAATTTTTTAGTGGCATTAGCTTTGATTGCGCAACTTTTTTGCAGCAATTTGAATGCAGGGTTGCTGTTTAATTCTGATGCAGAAAATAAAAAACAAGCAAAGAAAATTGAAGCTTTACAAGTTATTCAAAACGCAAAGTATGTTTTATCGCATAAACTTTTTGCTGATAATAATCCAGTTTTAAATGAAGAGATGGCAACTCGAATAGATACTATTTTTGCTGATATCAAAAAAATAGTTATTAGCGATAAGCATGTTAATGAAGAATCTTTTAACACTTCTTTAAATGATAAATTAAATAGTTTTATTGAAAATATTTTACAACCTATTGTTCAACAATCTGGTATTAATACAGAAACAGCTCTAAAAGATCGTTTAGAAATAATCAAATTTTATATTGGAGTTATTATAAACGAGCATGCAAAGCTTCATGATAAACCAAGTCATTTTATGAGAAACACTCTTATAGTAGGTACTCCTCTTGCTTTAATAGCAGCTGGCGTAGTTGCTTATAAACTTTCTAATAACCCACAAATGTGTGCACAAGTAGCTCAAAATGCAGTTGCTACCAAAGATGGCGTAATAGTTGCTGGTAAAACTATTGGAGATGGTGCTGTTGCGTTAGGTAATGGATGTGTAGATTTTGGTAAACAAAGCTTTTCTTTTGCATCTGAAGTTTGGAATGATTTACTTGTTCCTGCGTGGCGACATAAGAAAATTTTATTATCATTTTATCTAGGTTGTTGTTTAGGAAAAAAATTGGGAAGAGTTAATATTACTAGTGTTAATGTAACAAATCCTCCCTTTTGGTACTATTTATTGCCGTTTTAATAATTAAAATTTAATAACTTAATTCTCCTTTTCGCTTAGGCCTCAAAAGTTTACTTTTGGGGCCTTTTTTATTAATTTTTGATACAAGATTTATTTTGTGTTAGCATCATGCATAAATTTTGTTTTTAAGTAGAAAAGGAAAAGAAAATGGCTGGATATAATCGAATAATTTTTATGGGAAATTTGACCAGAGATCCTGAGTCAAAACAGTTAAGTTCAGGACAATCTCTTTGCAAATTGAGCATTGCTTCAAACCGTCAATTCAAAAATCGTCAAACTGGACAAATGGTTCAAGAAGTTTGCTTTGTAGATGTCGAAGTTTGGGGTGCTCAGGCTGAAAGTAGCCAGCAATATCTAAAACAAGGTAGATCCGTTTTGATCGAAGGTCGTTTAAAGCTTGATTCTTGGCAGGATAAAGAAGGTCAAAAGCGCTCAAAGCATTCCATCGTTGCTGATAGAGTTGTTTTCTTAACCAATGCAGCTCAAGCAGAATCTAGCTTCGGTGGACAAGAGTATGATGCAGAAACAACATCAGAAACCCAAATCGCATCTGAAGCTGAAGCCCCAAAGAAAAGCCGCAAAAAATCATCCGAAACTTCATTAGACTCTACTGAAACCTCTACAAATTGGGAAAATGGCGGAGAGGTCAATTTTAAAGACCAAAAACCGTTTGAAGATGAGTTGCCTTTCTAGACATCTTTTGAATTTTTGTTATTATTGAAGAGTTGTTTTATAAAATTTATATTATTTTGTTATTTTCTAATTGATAATTTTATTTTAAATCGCAGAAAGGTTGCTGGAAGATGAATCAAGATACTAAGGTTTCTTTTGAAAAATATGCTATTTTTCAAACCGGAGGGAAACAATACCAAGCGATTCCAGGACGCACACTTGCCGTTGAGAAATTGGAAGGTGAGGCAGGGAAAATGCTAGAGTTCAAAGAAGTTTTATTCAGAAAAAACAGTGAAAATGCATTCGAATTTGGCGAGCCATATGTTAACGGTGCATCTGTAAAAGCTTCGATTGTAAAAACAATGAAAGGTCCAAAGTTAGTGATTTATAAGTTCGGAAGAAGAAAAAAGCTTCGAACAAGAAAAGGTCACAGACAACCAATCACAGTTCTTAGAATTGAATCTGTTTAAAGATAATTCTTTAAAGAATTTAAAAAAGAGGCGATCGAAATTTCGATCGCCTCTTTTGTTTTGTGCAAATCTTTTTATTTTGTTTATTTTTTCAAAATTGCAGCAATTTTTTCTTTTGTGATCTTAGTAGTTGCTGTTTTTAAAGATAGTTCTGTTAGTTGTTTTTCGGTGATATTTATTTTTGTTTTATTGATTGTTAAAAAAAGCAAGGCTGAAGCAACGGATGTTCTTTTATTGCCATCTACAAATGGATGATTTTTTATTAAATGGAAAAGATAAGCCGCTGTCATTAAATAAATATTTTTATGAACGTATTTGTTTTGAATTTTAAATTCTGGTTGCGCTATTGCCGATAGAAACAAATGATTACTTCTAATACCAAGGGCTCCGCCATAAGTTTCGATAATATTTTTGTGAATTTCTAGTATTTCTTTCGCTTGCAAAAATTTAATTGATTTTGTCATTTTGATGCTAATTCTTTGAATACGGCATCATATTTTTTTAGAATTTTTTCAAAACCTTTTTGAACTTCTTTTCTGTTACTTATCTTTGTTATTTTTTTATTTTTTGATGTTTTGATTGGAGTTAATATTAAAGAGACCCCATCTGAAGTGATCTCTATTTTTATTTTATCTTCAATATTTAATTGTTTTAGTAAATCTTTGTTAATTAATAACGCTTTGCTATTTCCATGTTTTATTAACTTCTTTATCATTACTTATCCTTTTATTTTTTCAAAGTTTCTGCCAAGTAATCTGCAACTTTATCGATAGATATTCTTTCTTGAATGAGCGTATCACGATTTCTAGCTGTTACTTTATGGTCTGTTTCGCTATCAAAGTCGTAGGTAAAGCATATTGGCGTACCGATTTCATCTTGTCGACGATAAAGTTTGCCAATTGATCCTGCGCTGTCAAATTGAACATTGTAACCTAAAGATTTTAAATTTTTGTAAATTTTTTCTGCAGGTTCAGATAATTTTTTGCTCAATGGTAAAACTGCTGCTTTGACAGGTGCGATTGATGGGTGAAAACGCAAAACAGTTCTTGTTTCATTTTCAACAGTATCTTCGTCAAAAGAGTCACAAAGGGTTGCAAAAAATAATCGATCAAGACCAACAGAACATTCTATTACATTTGGAATGTATGATTGTTTTGTTTCGTCGTCATAAACGCCCAAATCTTTCCCTGAAAATTTTGTGTGCTGCGAAAGGTCGAAGTTAGAGCGATTGTGAATTCCTTCCATCTCTTTCCAGCCAAATGGAAAATCGTACTCGATGTCGCGCGCAGCTTTTGCATAATGAGCAAGTTCGTTTTTTTCATGATCTCGGAAGTGAATGTTTTCTGATTTAAATCCGATAGAGTCATAAAATTTTCTTCGAATATCTATCCAGAAGTCGAAAAATTTGGAAGCATCTTTTTCTTGGCAGAAAAACTGCATTTCCATCTGTTCGAATTCGCGCATTCTAAAAAGGAATTGTTTTGGTGTGATTTCATTTCGAAATGCTTTACCGATTTGTGCAATTCCGAATGGAATTTTGACTCGAGAACTAGTCATCACATTTTTGAAGTTAATAAAAATAGCTTGAGCTGTTTCTGGGCGAAGATAAGCAATTGAAGCATTTTCCGCCATTGCTCCAAGCTCAGTTTTGAACATCATGTTAAATTGACGAGGTTCGGTCCATTTTTTGACGCCACAGGAAGGGCAACTTTTATTTAAATCGATTTCGTCAGTTCTGTAACGTTTTTTGCAGCTTAAGCAGTCAACCATTGGGTCGCTAAAGTTGTCCACATGTCCCGATGCTCTCCAGACACCTTCAGGTCCAAGTAGTGAGCCTTCGATCAAAACTACATCTTCTCCACTTGTTGTTAAGTTTTTGATCCATGCATTTTTGAGATTTTGTCGCAATGCGACGCCAAGTGGGCCAAAATCATAGATTCCATTTATTCCGCCGTAAATTTCAGCAGAAGGAAATGCAAAACCTCTACGTTTACAGAGTGATACAATTTTTTCTAATGATGCTTTGGAATTCATTTAAAAGCCCTTTCTTTTCTTAAATTTTTTACACAGCAGACAGTATATCATATCTGTTTTGTGAGTGGAAAATATTATTAATGTGATTAAAGTTTTGTTAAAAAAGATCGAATTTCAGTTGTTTAAGTATTAAAAAACTATAAAAATAGCGGTTTTAACCAGTTTTTGACTTTGCCATTTGTAAAAAAACAGAATATTGGTACATTTATTAAATTCAATATTTCGGGGGAAATATTAAATTATTTATTTAGGGGCAATTTATGAAATTTAAAAGAATTTTATTAACCATTTTATTGGTGTTTTTTGCTTTTATTTTAAAAGCAGAGCGTGAATATGCTATTGATTTTGCAATGGTTTTTCATGATGCGATTAGCGAAATATTTGACGGAGTATCAGAGGGGGGGAATGCTACTAGATTTTCAACCATTATTCCAAGGCAAGCTGTTGAGAAATCTTTTTATTTAGAAGAAAAAAGATATATAAAATCTATAATGCAACTTTCGGGTTTTAATAAGCAGGAATTACTTGAATGTTTTAATGAGGCAAAACAAGAGGAATCTGCATTTATAGAAAATGTTACTAGAGAAGGTTCTTTGCCTTTAAATTTAGAGCTGCCATTGGGAGATGATAAGGTTATTGAAAAAGAAATATTTCAATCTATAGCTAATGAATATGGTCTAATTCCCTATGTAGATATTTTACCATTCTGTGGTTTTGATTTTTTTTCTTCTTTTAATAAATTTATTATTTTAATTGATATGCGCCAATTTGTAGAGCAATTGTATGGTAATATTCCGGTTTATAAAGCATTTGTAAGGCATGAATTGGAGCATTATCTTCATAAAGATTTTTTATGTGCTGCTTTTATAAATATCGTGTTAGAGCACGTTGACCAGCGTCAAGGGTCTATGCGGATAGCTGCTCCTAGAATTAGTGATGTTGAAATAAGAAGCTATCTTTTAAATCCATTATTAGCTTTGAATAAATTTTCATCTTTATTTCTAGCTCCGGGACAACAATTTCCAACTCCTTTATCAGCTGAAAATTTTAATATTGAAACTGTTGAAGGCGGAATAAAGTTGATTTTTATGTTTTTAGTCATAACTAAAGAATGTAGAGCAGATATTTTAGCATGTTATAAAAATTTAAATGATGGAAGAGCGATGGCTTTATTTCATTTTCAAGAGAGTATTAGGGGGGAAGAAGTCGTAGATTCTCAAGATGTATTTAGCTCAAGGCATCCATCGTACTTGAAAAGATCCATTATGTTAAATGCTGTATATTTATTATCGACCATAAGCGCATAGATTTAGCGTTGTTGTAGTTTGGGGAATAATCTATTATTTAGGGGCAATTTATGAAATTTAAAAGAATTTTATTAACCATTTTATTTATGTTTTGCGCTTTCATTTTAAATGCAGAGCGTGAATATGCTATTGATTTTGAAATGGTTTTTCATGATGCGGTGAGTGAAATATTTGATGGTGTAACTCAATACGTTAATCTTGCAAAATATTCAAAAGAATCGGATCGTCAAATTTTAGAAAGAATTTTTTATAAAAATGAAAAAAAATATATAAAAGCAATATTGCAACTTTCGGGATTGTCTAAAGAATTTTTAATAGAAATTTTTGAACAGGCAAAGCTGGAAGAGATTGATTTAGTACAAAAAGTTTTGCGTGATGAAAATTTAATTATAAATGGATCTATAAATTCAAAGCCTTTATCCATAGATAAAAAATATGAATTTGAGTTTTTTAAAAATGTTTGTAGTGAGTATGGCTTACAGGTAGGTGAAAATGTAGTACCTTTTTATGGTACTTATTTTTGTAATATATTTAATTTTATAGTTGTTGTTGATTTTGATATAAATCAAGATTCGATTAGTAATTATACAAATAGTATAAGGCATGAAATAGAGCATTTTTTACATAAAGATTCATTAGCATCAAATTTTATAAATAAAATCTTAAAAAATTTAAAAGATAAGCAATCAATTCAAGATGCTATTTTAAGAATAAGTGATCCTGAGGTTAAATCTTATCTTTTGAATTCTTTAAAAGCTTGTGAGAAATTTAAATTTTTGTTTTTGGTTTCTGGGGATAAATTAGAGAAAGATATAACTAATGCTCTTTTTGATATCAAAACAGATGTTGATGGAATAATTTTAATTGATATGTTTCTTACTCTTACTCGCGAAATAAGATCTGATATTTTATCTGGATGTAAAAAAACAGAAGATTGTAAAGATGTGTTTTTATATTATGTTAAAGAAATCGCCGAACGCAGAAGTAAATTGGTAGATGTGCAAAATATATTTATAACGCGTCATCCATCTCTTTCGAAAAGAGTTTATTATTTTCGACGTTTATACTATTTAAAACAAAATTCTCCTTTGTCGATAGTAGATTATGTTCAATTGGTAGAAAGTTTAATATGAATGAGATTTTATTCTTATTCCACATTTTAATTGTTTTTGCATTTTTAATTTTTTCGCTAAAGATGGGAAAAGAATTTTTGTTTTCATTCATTATTTTGCAATCAATTCTTGCTAATCTCTTTGTTTTAAAACAGATGAATCTTTTTGGGTTTGAGGTTACGTGTAGTGATGTTTTCGCTGTCGGCGCGATGCTTGGTCTTAATTTATTGCAAGAGTTTTTTGGTGTTGAATTTGCAAAAAAAGCAATTTACGCATCTTTATTTTTTGCATTATTCTTTTGCGGGATGTCTCTTTTCCAAATTTTTTATATTCCTAGTGTTCATGATATAAATCATTGTCATTATAATGCTATTTTGTCTGTTGAACCTAGAATCATTGCAGCATCATTTTTTACATATTTTGTTGTACAATTTCTAGATCTGAAATTTTATGCGTTTTTAAAGAAAGTTTTCAAAAAACATTATTTTATTATTCGAAATAGTTTTTCTCTTGTGTTGTTTCAGTTAATTGATACAATACTTTTTACTTTCCTAGGTCTTTGGGGATTGGTTGCATCGGTATCAGATGTGATTTTAATGAGTTTTTTTATCAAGCTTTTGATAATATTTGTTCTTTCGCCGCTTGTTTTGCTTTTTGTGAAAGTTTTTAAAAAATGGAACATTTTAAATTTGAATTAATACATCAATCTAAAAAATCTAAAGCTAGAGTTGGGCGAATTCATACTCCGCATGGAATAATTGATACGCCAAATTTTGTAGCGGTTGGAACAAATGGTACACTCAAAGCGCTTGATAGTGTAACTGTGGATTCTATTGGCTTGCAGTTAATGTTTTGCAATACCTATCATCTGATTTTGCAACCTGGTACAGAAGTGATAAAAAATGCAGGCGGACTTCATAAGTTTATCAATCGTAAAAATCCGATAATCACCGATTCTGGTGGGTTTCAAGTTTTTAGTTTAGCTTACGGATCTGTAGCTGATGAGCTCAAAAGTCGTGGAACCAAAAAAACTGACGGAACCGTTTTAAAAATTTCTGAGGATGGAGTTTTATTTCGTTCATATCGCGATGGTTCTCCTGTTTTGTTAACGCCAGAAACTTCTATAAAAGCGCAAAAAGATCTTGGCGCGGATATCATTATCCCATTTGATGAACTTCCTCCATACCACATTTCACCCAAAAAATTAAAAGAATCATTTGATAGAACTCACAGGTGGGAAAGAAGATCTCTTAATGCACATTTGCAAAACCGACAAAACCAAGCGATGTATGCTGTGATTCACGGTGGAGTTGATAATGAACTGCGTGCAAAAAGTTGTCAAATTTTATCAGAGTTAGATTTTGATGGATTTGCAATCGGTGGCAGTATCGGCAAAAATCGTGATGAAATGATTAACTTATTAAAGTTCACAATGAATCATTTGCCATTAGATAAACCAAATCATTTGCTTGGAATTGGTGATTTAGAATCGCTCAAACAATCTATTCCGCTTGGTATTGATACTTTTGACAGTTCATATCCAACACGTGCAGCGCGTCATGGAGTTTTGTTAACGCAAAATGGACCTTTGCGAATTTTAAAAAGTGGAAATTCAAATTTGTTCGAACCGATTGATAAAGATTGCGACTGTTTCACATGCAAAAACTTTTCACTTTCATATATTCAACACCTTTTCAAAGCGCGTGAGATGACTGTTATGAATCTTGCAACGATTCATAATTTGCATTTTATGGTGCGACTGATGGAGAAGTACAGACAGGATATTTTGGAAGATAGAATTTAACTTTGTTTATTAATAGACTTCTTCTGAAACTATAAAAACGTAACCAATTTATTAATACTTAATTCCAACATGAAAATACCGTTCACCCTGTGTGCCCGCCATAGCCTTGGCGAAGGTGGGAGCGTAGCCACTTTGTGGCGTAGTCGAACGGATTACGAATATTTGACTTTCTTATGGTTTAATTTTGAATTACAAGAATAGTTTCAGAAGAGGTCTAATAAATAGAAACAATCGAAAAATTTCGATGTAAATAAAAAAGACGGAAATTATTTCCGTCTTTTTTATTGATTTGTCTTAAATAATTTTATTAAGAATTTGCTCCACTAAGAAGTGCTGAAAAAGAATTCCAAAATCCTGTAGCCATAGTTCCTATATCTCCTGATTGAGCACCTTGTTCTATTTGATGTTCTCCTAATTCCATTTTTAGTTTTGCATTAAACAGTCTTATGTTTTGTACAAAATCAGAACTTGAGATTGCTTGTGTTATTGTTTTTGCGAAATCAGTACCGATAAAAGAATCGCAACAAAAAATGACGGCTGCAGCAACGGCAATTATTACTAAAATCCCAACGATTGCGAATGTTCCTGCAAGCAAAAGTGTTTTCATTAGAAAATAAGGAATATATAAAATTGTTTTTATGGTTGTCCAAATAAATTCTGAAATCGCTCTCAAAAAACTTCTTTTATCTTGTTTTATTTCATCTGGAAGATTTTGAATAAATTCTTTAAATTTTGCATCAATATTTGCATCTTTTAAAGCTTCTTTAATTTGTGCTACCGTTTGTAGAGGCAGAAGTGATTCAAGATATGTCGTAGCTTCTTTAAGCTTGCCAGCATTTAAGTTTTTGCAGAATTTTTGATGTATTTCAGTTGTTGTGATGTGAGATAAATTTGTAGGGAGGTTTTCTTTAATAAACTTGCAGTGTTCGCAATAACCCACAGAAAACGATTCTGATTGCGTGCGAATACTCGAAGCTGTTGCTGAAATGCCAAGAATTAAAATTGCAAAAAATATATTTGTTTTTTTCATAGATTATTTTTCCTTTTTTTATTTTTATTATTATCGACTAATTCCGTAAGTTGGCTTCGTTGAAGCATCTCTATATGAAGGTTTTTTAACTACTTTTGATTTAATTAATATTTCTTTGAGTGTATTGATAAGTGGTATTTTTATATTTTCTTGAAAAGAAAAATCACTTTTTTCGTAAATTTCGACACCTTTTTCTATTCCCATTCCAATGCAGTAAATTGCAATTCCTGTTACAAAAATGCCTGCTATAATTTCAGCGAACAGTTTGACGGAGTAAATAGAGGTAGATTTTGTTTTTTCAATTGTTTTGTTTATTACTGTTTCGATGTTGGCGGTAGCATTTTGGGAATCTTGTTTTATAATTTCTGCCATCTTTGGTTGCATATTTTTTATTTCTGTTTCAATCAAAGCGTAATCATTTGGGTTTAAGTTTAATTTTAGAAATTGCAAAACTTCGTTAAATTTACCATTTTGCATTTTAGTACAAACTTTTTGGTGAATTTCTTCTTGTGATACTTTTGCATCTTTTATTTGAGAATATATTGTTTTGCATAGTGTGCATTCAAGTGCATTTAAAGACGTAATAGTCATTAAGCAGATTGCTGTAAATACTATAAATAATATTTTTTTCATAAATCAAAGTCCCTAAATGATTTAAAAAATTAACCTAAAATAATTAAAAATGGAGATAAAATTAATAATGATCCGATTATTGCTGCAGGTAAAATAACTGCTCCTGTTACTATAATTGCGCCAACGGTGATTGCTGCAACTAAAAGTTTAAGTAATATAATTGTACTTACGATAATAAATGGTGCTGCTACTAAAATTGCTATACCTAAAGCAGTTGCTGTTAAAAATGAAACAAAGTTTTTAAAGAAAGATCCGAAGGCAAGTAGGGCGGATTCTTTTGATGCATATTGTTCTCTTAAGAATTTTTCAAATTGAGCGTGAAGCTGTGGAGGTAAAACTATTTTGGAAAGCTCTACACGTTGTTGTTCAGATAAAAATTTTTCTAAATATGAACTTGCTTCATAATATTTTTGATTTTCTATAGCAACGCAAACATTTTGGTGAACATCTTCTTGAGATATTTCTAGTTTGTTTATTTCACTAGTTAGCATTTTGCATAAAGTACAATCGACTGCACTTAAAGTAACAGCTGTTACTAAACTAATTGTTGCTAAAACTATAGTTAATATTTTTTTCATATAATTTCTTTCTATTTTAAAAATGGATATTTTTCAAATCCGACTAAAACGCATTCTGCGTGTGGAATAATTCCATAAGTTTTATAAACCATTTCTTGCATTTTGACTGCTAGGTTTACAATGTCGCTGGATGTTGCGCCCCTTAAGCTTTCGATCATGTTTGCATGTTTGGGTGAAACAATAGCATTTCCAACTTTTAATTCGCCCTTTATTCCCAATTTATCAAGGTAATATGCTACAAAGATCATCTTTTTAGCATTGATTTCTATTTTGACTTCATCTGCATGAAAATTTCTGAAAAAACTGCCGCATGTGTTTGAGGTAGGGTAGCGGCGATTTCTTTGACGAATTGTTTCATCACTTCTTCCTTTGCAGTAAGCAGCTTGAAGAGGTGAAACTTCATTGAGTGCAAAAATTGCATTAATTAAGAAATATTGTCCGGACTGTAATTTGGATTGGTCATAGCCAAACTCAAACCAGTTTTTATCAACCCAGATTGTTTGGCCGCTGTCTTTTTCAATAATCTGTCCAGCAACTAAAAAGTCGCTCAAAAAATAGTCGATAAAATGTATGTTTATATAAGTTGAGCCGCCCACAGTTCCAGGAATTCCGCTGAATTCTTCAAGTCCTACTAAATTGTTTTCCAAAGTAAAATTGATCAAATCTTGAATTTTGACACCCGCGCCGGCTGTAACCAATTTTTTTTGTTCATCTATTTTTGTATTTAATCCAAAGGCGGCAAGATTTTTTTGTTCTAAAATCGTAATATTTGAAAGTTTTGGATGAATTACAAGTCCGTCAAAGCCGTTGTCGCTGATCAAAATATTCGCACCTTCGCCTAAAACAAAAATTTTTAAATTGTTTTCAGCTGCGAATTTAACCGCTTTTGAAAAATCGTTTTCATTTTGCGGCTCACAGAAAAATTTTGCAGGGCCGCCGGTTTGAAACCAGTTTTTATCATGAAGAGGGATGTTTTTTAATATTTCCATAATTTACTTTCCTAAAAATTAACCTTGTTAACATAGCAAAAATGCTTGTTTTTGCGAATCTAAAATGTTTTTAATCGTTACTTTAATTTTGCTCTCAAAAATCTTACATACATAAATCTTTAGAATCCAACATTTTTCAATTTATTTTAATTCGCATTGACTATTTGAAATTAATATTGTTAATGTGAGTTTAGGGAAATAAAACAATGAATAAATGATTGGGGGCAATCATGAGTATTAATAAATTAGTTTTAAGCTTGATGTTAAGTGTTTTAACATTTTTAAGCTTAAATGCAGAATCACTTTTGGGTATGATGGATCATGTAGACATTTTTAATAATGGCAAAATATCTACGCATGCTATTTTTTCTTTCAAAAATGGTTGTAAACCAACTGTAAGCAATAGCGAATTAAACGGAGTAATTACTCTTACTATTACTTTTGCAGAATCTGATTTGGTAAATTTGATCGATAAAAAGAAGTTTTTTGATGAAATTAACGATTTAAAGTTAATTGATCTTGTCGAAGTCGATAATGAATATAAAAAATCTCGAATTGGACTAAAGGCAAAGACGGGTGCAACTGTATTTACATTTAAATATTCTAATAAAAACGCTTATATAAAATATTCAGAAATAGACAGAAATCGTTTTAAAATCGAAATTTTTTCAAAAGAAGAACTCAAAAAAATATCGAACAAAGTTGATGGTCCTCTTTATTTAGCATTAAACACAGAAGCAAGCGCTTTAGGCGTGGTAAAAAAAAAATTAAACAAGACTGCTGTATCCTTTTAGATCCTGGTCACGGCGGAGTTGCTGACGGTGCAAAATGCAATGGCTTGGTAGAAAAAACTTTAGTTTTAGACATAGCGCTTCAGACTAAATCTTTTTTGGAAAAGGTTGGATACAAAGTAAAGATGACGCGCGATAAAGATATAGAGGTTCCTCTTTTAGAGAGAACCAAAATCGCCCAAAAAGAAAATGCTGATATTTTTGTATCGATTCATGCAAACTCTTCAGGCGGATCACCAATTCCTCAAGGTATAGAATCTTACTATACAAATAATGCTAAAATAACTTTTAATAACAACTCTAAAGATTTTGCTTATGGTAATTTCGATGCTCAGCAAGAAGAAGAAAATCTCATAAATGTAATAAATTATCAAAAAAGTTATATGTCTTATAAATTATCTAAAATTATTCAATCTGCATTAATGTTTTTTACAAATAAGAAAAATGACTTAAAAATAGTAGATCGTGGTATAAAAACAGAGAATTTTTTAGTTTTAATAAGTAGTCCAGTGCCAGCTACTTTGGTTGAGGTTGGATTTATCACCAATTCAAGAGAAGCCCATTTGCTCGGAAATCAAAATTATCGTAAGCTTGTTGCATATTCAATTGCGCAGGGGATAAGAAAATATTTCGAGTAAATTTGGGGGACTTTTGGTGGATGAAAAAACAGTTTAATTTATTTTTACTAACATTTTTTACGATGTTTTCTTTTTGCAGTTTTTTATCTGCAAAGATAGCATTTCCGTTAAGATTTTTGGGTGTCGATTCGGTTTTGAAAGATATTGCTTCTGTAAAAAATGGATTTAAAGATTCTTTAAATGATATTGAAGTAATTTTTATTACAATTCAGATTCTTTTATTTTTAATAACTTTTTTCCTTGCTTTAATAACATTATTTTTCTTTTTTCAACATTTGCAAAAAACTAAAATACAAAAATTCAAAAGTTATCTAGGACAATTAAGGGTCGAATTTGCACTGCGAAATTGTGGAGCTATTTCGGATGTAAAAAAGGAATTATTTGATTTGATTGAAAATATTGTGCAAAAGAAATATTTTCTTAAAATGGTTGATAAGTCAGGAAAGCTTAGAATTTTAGAGACACTAGAGATTTTAAAAAATAAAAAGATTAGTTTTGAGCAAGAGATAATTTTAATAGATTCTTTGCAAAAAATTGTTGAAGGTTTTTAAATTATATTTATGCAAAAGATTGGAATTTTAGGATTTGGAGTTGTTGGAAAATCAACTCTAAATTTTTTAAAAAAAATACAAAGCCCATTAGAGCAGTTTGATCCAAAAAATATAAAAATATCTGTATTTGATCAAAAGGATTTAACTTCAAGCGAGATCGCTGAGATCGAATCTTTTGGCGCAGAATATTTTACTTCAAAAGATGTTTCTCTCTTCTTACAATCAAATGGTTATATCATCGCAAGTCCTGGAGTTGATTTAAGCGCATACAATAAATTTGCTAATAAATTTATTTGTGAACTTGATCTCTTTGCACAAGTGTTTAACAAAAAAACTGTTGCCATCACAGGAACTCTTGGTAAAACTACTGTAACAAATATGATTTATAAAATTACAAGTAGTTTTACAGATTTTGCTGTTAATTTGGGTGGAAATATTGGAAGCGGCATGCTTAATTTGGCTTTGAAAAATAATGACGTGGATTTGGCAATTTTAGAGTTATCTTCTTTCCAACTTGAACCAAATACAAAGTTTGCACCTGATCTTGCGCTTTTTACCAATTTTTATCCCAATCATCTTGACCGACATTTAACAACAAAAAATTATTTTGATGCTAAGTGGAAAATATTTGAGCATCAATCTAGCGATCAAGTTTCTATAATTCCTCTTTCATTGTTTAATTTGTATGAAGATTTGCCATCAAAACTTGCAACTTTAAAATCACAAATTTGTTTTATATCTTCAAATCCTATTAGTGATGAAGATAAAGAACGAATTAAAAAATTTGGGAAAATGGTTTTCTTTGCTGAAAAAGAGAATTTATATTTTGGATCGTTTAAAGCAGAAAATTTTGTATCTTTTAAAATTGCAGATTTGAATAATCTTCCAAGCAGTGGTTTTCTTGAAAATTGGGTTTTGATTTTAACTACATTTTATTTACTTGCAGGTAACTGTAACTTTTTAAATGATGAAAAGTGGACCGAAAAGTTGATATCAACAAAATTCAATCCAAGTGTTGACGCTTATCGATTAGAGCATTTTGCAAATTTTAAAGGAATCGATTTTTATGATGATTCCAAATCTACAGTTATTCAGGCTACAAAAGCTGCACTTGATAAACTTATCAATAATAAAAGACCGGTTATTTTAATTTTGGGTGGGCTTGATAAAGGTGTTGACCGTTCTCCATTTTTCAAAGATTTGCAAAACATTCCGCAAGAAAATTTAAAATCTATTTTTTGTCTTGGAAAAGATCCGCAAAAATTTGGTGGATATAAAACATTTCCTACATTGCAGGATCTTGTTGACGAAATTATGAAGATAGCAAAATCTGGGGATCAAGTTTTGTTTTCCCCTGGTGGAACAAGCTTTGATTTTTTCAAAAATTATAAACACAGAGGTGATTTATTTAAGGAGGTAGTAAGAGAGTATGCTTGCAAAGGAGAATCAGTTAAGAGTTAGTTTTCGTATTTTCTTTTCCATATCATTAGTTCTTATTTTAATTGGGATCATTTTTGTTTATTCTTCAAGTTCGATATATGCGCTCGAAAAGTTTGGGAGCGCTGGATATTTTCTAAAAAAACATCTTTTTTATTTAACGATAGCCTTTTGTAGTTTTATATTTTTTGCAAATGTGCGAGTTTCTCTACTTCAAAAATTAATTCCATATATTTTTTTATTGTCTTTAGCGTTAACTGCACTAACTTTTGTGCCTCATTTTAGCTTGAAGGTACATGGATCTAGTAGATGGTTAAACTTATTTGGATTTAGTTTCCAGCCGAGTGAAATTTTGAAATTCTTTCTTTTTATTTACTTAGGATTTTTTTTAGAGAAAAAAGAAAATTTTATTAAATCATTTTCTTATAGTTATTTGCCTTTTCTTGCGATACTTGGAAGTTGTTTTATTTTACTTATCAAGCAACCCGATTTTGGATCGGTTGCAACAATATTTTTGGCAGCGTTTGCTGTATTTTTTATTGCAGGAATTAAAGAGTCACACCTGTTTTTTACATTTTTATCCGCTTTGCCACTTGCAGTTGTAGCGATATTTTTTGTAGCGTATCGCTTTCAACGAATTTTGATTTTTTTAAATCCTTGGATAGACCCGCGCGGAAAGGGTTATCAAATCATTCAATCATTAATAGCGATAGGTAGTGGTGGATTTTTGGGACAGGGAATATCTTGCTCGAAGCAAAAGTTTTTTTATCTTCCAATGCTTCATACCGATTTTATCTTTGCAATTATTGCAGAAGAAATCGGTTTTGTAGGTTCATTTTTCATAGTTGTTTTATATCTTCTTTTCTGCTATTTTGGCTTGAGAATTGCAACTTTTTTGAAATCCCCATTTGCAATGTATACAACAATGGGATTTACGATTCTTATAAGTTTGCAGGCTCTCATAAATTTAATGGTTGTTTGTGGATTAGTTCCAACTAAAGGGTTAGGTTTACCTTTTATTAGTTATGGTGGCACAGCATTAATTTGTCATATTTCTATGCTCGGGCTGATCGCAAATTTTGTGAAAGAACAAAGAACAAATTAAATGCAAAAATTTCTTAAGACTTTTTTATTTCTATTTTTATTGAATAGTTCAATTTTATTTTGTGTAAAAAACGGACCAAGCCTGGCTTGGCTTGATGAATTTGGAGAAGATGAAAAAATAGAATCGCAAAGAACTTTGCCTGTAGAAAAAATGTCAATCACGCTTGAAAAACAAATAGAAACTGAAAAAAGAGAAATAGCGAACCGTGAAGGAAATATTGCTAGTTTGAAGCGATATTGTCGAATAGCTGAGCTAAAAGAAGCAAATGAAGAATTTGATAAATCAATTACTGATGCTTCTTCTTTAGGAAAACTTTATTATAAAACGCGAAAATTAGCTTTTAATGCGAAAGAAACTTTTGAAGACGCAAGAAGATCAGGGTATGGTCTTTTAGGTATAGATATTGATGAAGAAGACAGAGTGTCTAAAGAAAAATCAGAAAGATTAAAACAGCAAAGAACCATACTTAATCCGAAAAATTTAATTTTAGTACCAGCTAGAGTGATTTCGAATGCTTGTGCTGCATATTCGGATTCTAAAGAGAAAGAGTCTTTTGGACTTTGTAAAGACGATGATTATGTTTCAGAATTTGGGCCAGACGCAACTTACATGGGTGAACGGTTGGCGGCTGCAGCTTTAGAGTTTGCTGATATTATAAGTTCAAGAGGAGCATCTTCTTGGGCGCCTGCTCTATGGAAAACATTAATGGCAGGTTTATCGTATCAGCCGAATTCATTACAAGTTGCGATGGATAAATATTATGCTGGAATGTATAGAAATGAGCCTGAATTTAAAAATGCTTGGGTAGGATTGGTAGAAGAAGCATTGAATGATCCATATCTAATTCCTATGTCTGGTAAACCTTTAAATTTGGATTCAAATATTCTTTTGTATGTTCCAGAACACGGCGCTTTTATTTTTGATTTGGTTTATCCAATGTTTCAAGTTTATTTAACTTGGGGTATTTTGATTCCGGAAATGAAAAAATATTTGTTCTATAATATTTTAGGATATTTAATTAGATATGATGTTTTGAATTATTTTAAATTACATCAGAAAGATATTTGTATTCCTGCATTGATAAATAGATTAGTTGTTATTTATAGTGAAGTTGTAGCATCTGATGTTAAAATACTTAAAAAAGTAAAGAGTGTAGCTACAATATGCATAGCTGAAATTCGTGAAAAGCATGCTTTACCCTTTATTTCAGAGCAAGAACTAGGGGATGTTATAGATAATATACTTGTAAAAGTATTAGGGGATAATTATTTTCATTCGTTGGTAGTTTTTCAATATGGATCTCAGTATCTGAAAGATGTTAATTTTGAGAGGTTTGGCGAAAAATATAAATTTGATTTAAAAAATCATCAACCTTCAAATTTATCAGATTTGGCGAGCTCTATTAAGGTCGAAGATCAAATTTTTAAGGAGTATAAGCAAGCTAAAGCAAAATTTAGAGGTAATTTAAACAGTAAACAACATACAGATATAGTCTTAAATAAAGATGGACTTGGAATAGTATATTCTTCGGGGTGCGATATAATTAAGAAACCTAAAATTTCCTTTAATTTGCCGAAATAAATTTAAATCGAAATTAATGGGATATTAAGTTCTTGAGCCTTTTTGATAAAAGTTTCTTTGTCAACGATGATTGTTTTTGACGATTGCCATGCGATAGCTGCAACCTGTCCTGGTAAAATATTTTCTAAAGATTTTGTCCCAAGCGTTGGTAAATCATATTTGTTATTTTGATTTTTGTGCGCAGATTTGCAAATAACAATATTTTCTTTGCCTTGCTCGATTCCCCTTTTTATACATTCATCAGTTCCTTCTATAGCTTCAACTGCGATGATCATTCCATCTTTCATAACAAGAGTTTGACCAATACCAATTTCTGCTATTTTTACGGCAAGCTGCATACCAAGATCGATATTTGTTTGTATGTAAGAATTTATTTCGCCGCAAATTAATCCGGGCTTAATAAAAAGACTGTCTAAAATTTCATTTTGATTTATAACTTCGATACCATTTGATTTTAGAGTTTCAAGGATTTTTTCCATGATTGCTTTGTCGTCTTTGTAAGCAAGCGATGCAAGCAGCTTTATAGCAAGCCAATCAAGTTTTACTTTTTTCAGTAAATTTCTTTTGTCGACTTTCCCTATCATAATGACATGAGTTGCATGTTTTTCTTTTAATAAATTAAGAATGGTAGAAGCTTGATAAAAATTTTGAATAATTATTTTAGATGGATCAGATATAATTTTTTGTAGTTCTATCAAATTATCTTCAGGAAAAAGAGAAATAACAAAAAAATCTTTGTTTTGTTTGATTAAATTTTTACATGCTTCGAGCGGTAAATTACCAGTTCCTGCAATAACTGCGATCATTTTGTTTCTCAACTATTTATTAAACATTTCTCAAGCTCGAGTGCGAGCTGAAGAGCTTTGATATCTTGAGCAGGATTAATACGTTTTGCGCCTGTTTTGACTGATTTAACAAAATGTTCAATTTCAAGTTTCAAAGGATTATCTTTGTAAACAAAAAGGCGTTCAATAATTCCTTCTTGTTTATATTTTAATTCTTTGCCTTTTTCATCCACATTTGAGCTGTCGGTAGCGCATTTATAAATATTGATATCCTGAGTTGTGAAATCTAACTGAATAAAAGCATCTTTTTGATGAATTGACATTGTACGCTTTTTTATCTGAGATATTCGACTGGATGTTAAATTTGCAAGTACACCATTTTCAAATTTGATTTGTACTACGGCTATGTCACCCATTTGTGTTGCAACTTTGGATCCTATGTTGTTAATTTCTTTTACTTCTGAACCAACCAAATTTAAAATTATATCAAGATCGTGAATCATTAAATCTAAAATTACGGAATCATCTTTAGGTCTTGCAGTGAAGGGTCCAATTCGATGAGATTCGATGAGATAGGGTTCACTAACAACTTTTTTTAGTTCTTGGACTGCTGCATTGAATCTTTCTACGTGTCCAATGTGCAGTGTTAATTTGTTTTTTTTAGCAATTTCAAAAAGCTCAATTGCTTCTTCGATGTTTTTTGTTAAAGGCTTTTCGATCAAAACGTGTTTGCCCTTTGAAAGGCAGTCTTTTGCTATTTCATAGTGAAATTTGGTAGGAGTTGCGATGATTACACCATCAACTTGTCCTAACCAATCGTTATAATTTTTTGTTTTTATAATTTTGGGATTTTTTACTTTTTCCCAATTTGATTCTGACGGGTCTGCGATTCCGATAATCTGTACCCCAATAATAGAGCTAGATGCGGAAAGATGAAATCCTCCCATGTGCCCCAATCCAATAATTCCAAGTTTAATCATTGCTGAAAAATCCCCCAAAAATAAAATTAGAAATAAAGATCATGTCCGTAAGATATTGAGCGCTTTGAAACCCCGCGCTTACTGTTTTTTATGAATTCAATAAATTCTAAAACAGTAGCATCACTGCCCCAAGATGCCTTATTTTCTTCTGCTTGTTTAATTATTTCATCTAATAAAATTTTGTCTTGATAAAAAAGTTTTGTGATATGTTTTAGGTTATCAATATTTTCTTGACTAAATCCTGCTCGCTTTAAACCAACTTTATTTAATCCTGAAAATTGTGTTGGTTGTCCTGTGAACATACAAAAAGGAGGTAAGTCCTGTCTTGTTGCACTAAAAGGAGTTACACAGCTAAATTTTCCAATTTTGCAAAATTGATGTGAAGCTGCATTTGACATCATAATGGCATTTCGCTCTATGTGCACATGACCAGCAAGGTTTACATTATTTATTAAGATTACATTATCTTCTAAAACAACATCATGAGCGCAGTGCGAATACGCCATTAAGTAACAATTGTTACCGATTATTGTTTTACCATCATTCTCAATTTTAGATGCATGTATTGAAACGAATTCTCGAATGTTACAATTTTCGCCTATTTCGATAGATCCTAGACTTTTTGGTGTGCCAACATCTTGTGCTGGAAAACCGATTGAAACATGAGAAAATAATTTTGTATTTTTACCGATTTTTACGTTTCCAACAATTGTACAATAAGGTCCAATTTTTACGCCATCTTGTAACTGAACATTTTTTCCTACGACAGATGTTGGATGAACAAATGTTTCTGTTGAATTAAAAAAAATATCTTCAAAGTCAAAATGACTTTGAAGATTAGGAATAAAACTTTTTAAATTAGTATTTGTGTCTTGGTTATTCAATTGGTGACCTTAAAAGAAAATGTGAAAATATTA
Organism: Candidatus Dependentiae bacterium; assembly: GCA_003511165.1. NCBI lineage: Bacteria > Candidatus Babelota bacterium. The sequence goes on along the minus strand of DOJW01000007.1, from coordinate 124,267 downwards.
AATACTTTGGCTGGGGCGGAAGGATTCGAACCTCCGAATGGCGGTACCAAAAACCGCTGCCTTACCACTTGGCCACGCCCCAGCGTAATTTTTAGGAATTTATCCTTGCTCTGCTACCTTTTTATATTCTTCTATTACCTTGTCTTCAATCATTTTTCGTGTTTCAGAATTTAATGGATGAACAATGTCTTTAAAAGAACCATCTTTTTTTCTTCTTGAAGGCATCGATACGAACAATCCTTTGTCGCTTTCAATGATTTTAAGATCTCTAATTATAAAACAGTTATCAAAAACCATTGTTGCGTATGCTTTTAGTCTACCTTCTTTAGCAGGGAATACTTTTATTTCTGTAATCTCCATTATAATATCTCCACAGAAGCAAATATTTGTCGGACTTATAACATTTACACTTACTAATTTCATCGATCAAAAGCTTAGTTTGATCTTGAATTGTTAACAATTTAAATATTAATGAATTTTTTGTCAATAACAGTTAAAAAATTATTTTTTGTGCAACTCTTAATTTAGCAGAACGAGAAGATCTATTTTGTTCTATTTCCTCATCCGATGCGGTTATTGGTTTTGGAGTTAAGTTTAATAATTTTGCGCTGTTTTCTTTTATAAAATTTTTCACAATTCGATCTTCAAGCGAGTGAAAACTAATGCAAGCCAATCTTCCTTCATTGTTTAAAAAGTGAAGCGTTGCAGGTAGGAATAACTCGATATTTTCAAGTTCTTTATTTACATAAATTCGAAGGGCTTGGAAAGTTTTTGTTGCAGGGTGGATTCTATAATTTTTTGAATTTATTGGAACAACTTTTTCTATTAAACTTGCAAGTTGCAATGTTGTATCGATTTCTTGATTTTGTCGTTCTTTGACTATAGTGCGCGCAATTTTTTTTGCATGAATTTCTTCACCAAATTCGAAAAGTATTTTAATTAAATCTCGCTCAGAGTAGCGGTTAACTACGAATTTAGCATTGTAATAATTGTGAGCTTTTGACATTCGCATATCAAGAGGAGAATCTTTTTGAAAAGACAGTCCATCGGTTTGATTTATCTGAAGTTGAGATGTTCCAAAGTCCGCTAAAATTCCATCAACAGATTTAATTTTTTCTTTTTTGAGGAGACGATAAAGGTGTGAAAAATTACCCCATATCATCTGAATACGATCTCCATAAATTTCTTTAAAAATAGGGCCGTTTTGTTCAATAGTTGAGAGATCCCAGTCTAAAGCTATGACGCGACATGTTTTTTCGGCTTCTAAAATAGCTTTAGTATGGCCTCCGCAGCCGAATGTTGCATCAACATAAATACCATTTGGTTTTATATTGAGATTTTCCAAAACTTCTTTTACCAAAACCGGAGTGTGGAGTAGTTTTGTTGAAGAATTGTCGAAATTAGACGTTTTTGAGCTTGTTTCTTTTAAATTTTCCATAAATTGCATAAAAACCTTAAATTTAATTATTTTTTTAGATTTTTATTATAGATGAATTATTTAAAAATGTTTAAATAAGCTTAAAAAAGCTAAAAAATTACTTATTTTTTACTGTAAATTCTATTGCTGGGTATCTAGAATCTTTTTCACTCGTTAAAATTCCATATTTTTTGGCGGTTAAAATTACGGTACCGCTATTGAGTTCGCTTAGATATCCAAGATTTATTTTATTTTCCGGTTTTAGTAGTTCATAGCTAGAATTTTCAGCTATTGTTTTTTCATTTTCTTCGAAGGCTGCAAGGTAGCCACGAACATTTTGACGAGAATAGCTGTTTTTAATGGTATCGACATCAACAAAAATGGTTTCTCCATTTTTTGCAAAAATAGGGCCGTTTCTATCAAATTCCCACATTGGTTGCCCTTCTTCTTGTTCATATGCAAATAGGTTTATGTAGAGGTTTGCGCCTGTTTTATTTGTTAAGTAAAAATCAAGTTCAGGGATTTGACCTTGTTGTAGCGGGTCGAATCTATAAGTGTTCAGAGTCTCAAGTCCATATTTTATGGTATATAAAACTACTTTTTCGCCTTTTAATCTACTCAATCTATCAAGGTCGGCTTTATTTTCATCGGCGGTGAGTTCGAAAATAGCATCTTCGGCTTTTGTTTTAGTATCAAATATTCCTAAATAACCGTATATATCGTCGTAATCTTCTTTACTTGGTATAAAACCTATTTTTATAGAAGTTGTTTTATTTGGTCCTACTTCTAATACTTGTGTTTTTCTCCATTCCCATCGTAAATTCGTAGATGGTTTTGCGTAATAAAAGCATGTAATAAACAAAGTTGAGGTATTTGTATTTTCTACTAAGAAATCTAATTTTCGTTTTTCTCGATCGACTTCTTTTTCTTTTTCGATCATTGCGGGTGGTTTTGGGTATTTATAGCAACTACTAAGCAATAAACATGTTAAAATTGACAAGAAAGATGTTAATACAATTTTAAAATTTTTCATTTTGTTCTCCTTTTAATTTTTTTATCGTATCAGATTTATCTTGGTTAATTGAATAAATTTATTTAAGAATTAAATTTTCGATAGCTTTCAGCTTTGTTGTAACATTTTGATCATTCTCTTTTAATCTTTCTATTTTGGTAATTGCATGAAGCACAGTTGTATGATCTTTTTTACCTAAATATTCACCAATAGACTGCAAAGAATAGAGTGTAAATTTTTTCATCATATAAAAAACGATTTGTCTGGCGAATGCTAATTTTTTATTTCTGCTTTTTGATTTCAAATCTGACACACTTAGTGTGTAGTATTTTGCTACGGCTTTTATTATTGTTTCCGCGGATACATTTTGTTTTTCTTCAATGTTATCTTCTTTTAAAATTTGTTTTGCAAGCTCAAGTGAAATTGCTTGAGTAGTCAATGAAGACATGGCGGACAGTCTTATTAAATAACCTTCTAGTTCGCGAATGCTAGATGCAGGTTTGGATGCTATAAATTTTGTAACTTCTTCATTTAGAACGACGGAGTGAAAAGCTGCCTTTTTATTTAAAATTGCCATTTTAGTTTCAAATGTTGGCATATAAATGTCCGCGATTAATCCACTTTGAAGCCGAGATTTGAGTCTGTCTTGAAGTCCTGAAATGTCTTTTGGTGCAGTATCGCTTGAAAAAACGACTTGTTTGTTGTGTTGCTGAAGGCTGTCAAAGATGTGGAAGAATGCCTCTTGTGTTTGTTCCTTTTTTGAAAAAAATTGAATGTCATCAAGCAGTAAAATATCTGCTTTTTGATATTTTTCTCTAAATAATCTGACCTGATCTGTTTTTATTGAATTTACAAATTCATAAATAAAGTTGTCCGATGTTTCATAGTAAACAAAACAGGAAGGATTTAATTTTTTTGCTTCATTACCGATCGCATGGAGTAAATGTGTTTTGCCAAGACCGGTGCCTCCGTAAATAAAAAGAGGATTATAAACTATTCCAGGTTTTTGCGAGACGGCAAGTGCTGCAGCATGAGCTAATGCATTATTGGGGCCGACTACAAATGAATCAAAAGTATGAATTTCATTTAATTTATTAAAATTCTTTTTTCTTTTGACAATTGAATTTTGTGGTTTGATTTGTAGAGCTGTTGACTTGTTTGTCTTTTCAAGTGATTGGTTTAAAATTTGTTTTATTTCTGATGAAGCTGCAAAAAGTTCGTCATTAGTATTTATTAAGATTTGTTTTTGTAGGTGTGATGCAGGTATAAGTTTTTTTTCATCTTTTTTGCAAGTTAAAAATAGGGTAAGGTTTTTAGCGCATAGAAGACGACTTAGATGCATTTTTATTAATTCAGAATAATGTTCTTCAATCCATTTTTGCACAAAGGGATTGGGCATAAGAAGAAATGCCGAATTTGTTTCTTTATTCCATTGTTCTAAAGTAACCGCCTTAAACCAAGTTTCTACAACTTGATTACCAGCTTCTTTTTCGATGATTTTTAAAAATTCATTCCAAACTAGTTGCACGTTTTAGCCTCTGTAGCATTTATTTTTAATTTTGCATAAATTTAAATCTAAATTTTGTTAATTAATAGAGTTATTTTTTAAGTGATAAAAAATTATATCAAAGAGGAGATTTTATGAGTATCAAAATCTTTATAAATATATTTTTGCTCTTATTAGGCTTGTTTTTTTTATCGGGGTGTGCGAAGCAGGAAAATAAAAAAAATAGTGCTGAAACTTCTTATAAAATGGCATTGCTTGCTCTTGATGAATATCCTCAAAACGAACAGGCTATAAAAACCGCTATTTCCTATCTTGATAGTGCAATTGCACAAGAAAATCGCGTTGATTTTATTGCATTAAAAGCATCTTTGTTTTTTAAATTAAGACAGTATGAGGAGGCAAAAAATATTTTTGAAAAACTTTTAAATAAAAATATGCAACCAAAGTTAAGGTGTGAGGTTTTAAATAATTATGCATGTTTACTTTCTCAAATTGGTGAGGGGGATAAGGGATTAGAAATTTGGAAGCATTTGGAAAATAATAAAGATTATTTTACTCCTGAAGTGGCATTGGTAAACGAGGGGCGATTTTTTATAATAAGCAAAGAATTTGTTAAAGCAAAGGAAGCTTTTTTAAAGGCTATTGAAATTGCACCGAATTATTTGGATGCACATTTTTATCTTGCTTATTTATCTAAAGAATTTTTGAAAAATTATGCTTTGGCGAAAAAAGAAGCGGATATTGTTTTATTTTTAGAGCCTAAACATTTAGGTGCTATTGATTTAAAAAAAAGATTAAATAAAAGGCAGGCTTAAAAACGGCATTTCTTAAGTCTTTTTAATCAATTAAAATTTAATATTGATTTCGAAACTAATTTTCTCTTAATATGAAATCATGAATAAGGGTTGGTGGGGCAATACTAAAATAAAATTTTTAAAATATAGAATTCTTTTTTATGAATAAGATTTTTAAATTTGTGGTCTTTTTTACCCTTGTTTTTTCCTCTAATATTTTTTCTTATGAAGGATTACTTAATCCTATCTTTGATAATTTATCTAATCGGTCTTTTGAATTGACGCAAAAAGGTTATGATAGTTTTGTTGTGAAAGTTAATGACATAGATGTTTTTGAAGAAGAAGTGATTTCAAATCCTCTTCCGGTAGTGGCAAAATTTTATTCCTCTGTTAGTAAAAATGATTTTGATTTTCAACAGTTGGCAGAGATCTTTCGTCATAAAGTGAAATTTGTTTCTATAGATATAAATGAGAACACAGATCTTTTGGAAAAATTGATTACCGATTTACTTGTTATTTCGCAGTCGGCGCCTAATTCTTTGGATAATTCTGTATTAATGAAAAATAACATTGTTGAATTTTTACAATTTTTGGCAACAATTAAAGATCAAAATAACGAAGTTTCTCCTTTCATACTATTTTTTAAGGGTGATTTGCTTATAATTCCTAAAAATTATGCATTTACCAATAAGAGCTTGCTTGAAGGAGAAATTGAAAAATTGGTAAGTATGAATACATTTTCCCATAAAGTTGATAAAAAAAGTGAATCGCGTAAAAAAAATGGTAGCAAAGAAATTTCTATATATTCTTGGTGGTCAAGTGTTAAAAATTGGGTTTCAAAAAAAGCTAAATCTTTAAAATTGTATTGATATTCTTGATTTTTTATTTTTGATTAATTTATGATCGAAAAGTTAAATTAACGACTGTTTAGCGTTAATTTTGTTTTAGTTTGTATGTCGAAGCTTCTAAATTAAAGGAGAGCTTTTATGATGAAGTGTTGTTCATGGCTTGCATATTTGTTGAGTGGAGTTGGTGCTATCAATTGGGGATTAAAGGCATTTTTCGGATTAGATATTGTTGAAAGCTTAGCTAAAGCTGTTCCATCAGTTCCTTATTTAGATAAAATTATTTACGGCCTTATAGCTGTAAGTGGAATTCTTACCATTTTGACTTTATTTGCAGGTTCTTGTCATTGCACCTCATGCAAGTAAACTAAATTCTATTTTATTACTAAAAATGGCTTGGATTTTTCCAGGCCTTTTTTAGTTTTAGGATTTTCCTTTTTTGCTAAACTTAAGTTTATATTTTATTCTTGAACAGATTGAAAATATCTTAGAGTTTGATGTATCTAATTAAAGGGTTTGAATGCTTAGTAATATTATTAAAAAATCTGCCATTGCAATTTTACTTTTTCCGATTTGTGTTAATGCCGGATCAAAAATGAATAGCGGTACTCAGATCAAAACGGTAAAAGATTTAGTAAAATTTTTCCCCAAAAAAGTAGCGACTATTAGAGCTGATAGGGAACATGCTTGCAATGTTATAAACCAAGAACTGAACGAAATTATCGAGATCCCCGCCAATCAAAGATCTTTTGAAAATACGGCCAGGGCTTTTGATAGAGTTTTTGATTATTATAGTGAGCGGATGAAGTTATTTTACGCTCTTTTACTTGTTAGTCCCAAAAAAGATGTTAGGGCCGAATGTCAAAAGAATGTAAATGAAATTCAAAAAATAGGGATAGATCTTTTTTATAGTAAAAATTTTTACAAGGCATTTAAAAAATATGTAGATGGTAATGCTAAATCTGAAAACTTAAATGAAAGTCAGAAATATTTTCTAGAAGAAAAGATGAAAGATTTTGTTTGTGCAGGGTTAGATTTATCTGATGAAAAGTTTGAAGAAGTCCAAAAGTTAAAAAAAGAGGTAATATCTTTAGTGCTTGAGTTTGAGACTAATGTTGCAGAGGATAAGAGTTTTATAGCGGTTGATAAAAGTGCTTTAGAGGGGCTTTCGGAAGATTTGATTTCTGGTTTAAAAATAGATAAAGATGGTAAATACATTTTACGTTGTGATGAACCAACACGTTTTGCAGTTAGAGAAAATTGTAAAGTTGAAGATACAAGGAAGCGATTTTATTTAGCTTTTGAAAATAGGGCTTATCCTAAGAATGTAGAAATTTTAGAAAAAATTATAAAAATTCGCGACGCTATTGCTAAGAAGATAGGTTTTAAAAGTTATGCGCATTTAGAGTTGAATTCTGCGATGGCAAAATCTCCGGAAAATGTAGATAAATTTCTTTTTGATTTGCGCGCAATTATTGAAGATAAGGCTAAAAAAGAAATTAAAAGCTGGATCTGTGATCTACCTGATGGTGTTTGTTTGACAAAGGATGGAAAAATAAAGCCTTGGGATGTGCATTATGTTATTAATGAGTATAAAAAGAAGCATTTTGATTTGGATGAAACCAAGTTGTCAGAATATTTCCCTCTTGAAAAAACAATAGATGGAATTTTTGCAATATACCAAAAGTTTTTAGGATTGAAATTTGAGATTGTACAACCTAAAGGGTTATGGGATAAAGAAGTTAAGGTAATTAAAGCATTTGATAGTGATAGTAATAAATTTAGAGGTTTTATTTTATTAGATTTGCATCCTCGCGAAGGTAAATTTTCTCATGCTTGTCATGGTGGTATAGTTCAATCTATTAAGTATATGGATGAAAAAGGTAATTCAGTCATAAGACCATCAGTTGCGATTATTATTGCGAATTACCCAAAATCAACAAAGGATAAACCTGCGCTTTTAAAACATGATGACGTAACATGTTTATTTCATGAGTTTGGGCATGCGATGCATTTTCTTCTTGGATCTACAGATTTAGCATCTTTTTCCAGTGAAGCAACAAAGATAGATTTTAGTGAGATGCCATCACAAATGTTTGAAGAGTGGATGTGGGATAAAGAGATGCTTAAAAAAGTTTCATCACATTATAAAACGGGTGAGCCATTGCCAGATGATCTTATTGATAAAAAAGTTAAATTGAAAAATTTTGATATGGGATTTTTTATAAACCGGCAGGCTATTTTGGCTTCGATTTCACTGAATATTTATGGTGAAGGTGCGGTGAAAGAAACTAGCAAGATAGTAGAAGATCTCTATGATAAATATTCAATTGGTATAGCATATGAACCACAAACTCATGACCAGGCATCTTTTGGGCATTTAGTTGGTTATGATTCTGCATATTATTGTTACATGTGGTCATTTGTTTATTCACTTGATCTGTTTGATTTTATTAAGAAACATGGTTTGCTCGATCAAAAGATGGGGCGAAAATTCGCAGATGAAATTTTGGCAAAAGGCGGAAGCGTAGATCCAAATATTTTGCTAGAGAATTTTTTAGGACGCAAACCAAATATGGACGCTTTGATAAAAGAGATAAACGCTTAATAAATTATTATAAATTATTATTAAACAAAAGAGCCCGTTTTTTAGCGGGCTCTTTTTGTTTGTTTGATTTTGATATGTTTTTTTCGATATAAATTAAAAATGATGATTTATAAAATTTAAGAAAAAGGGGTAAAAATGAAAAAATATGTTTTAAAAGTATTTATGATTTTGTTTTTGGTTGGGCTTACACAAAATTTATTTTCTGAAGATCTGGTAGAAATGTTAAGAAGGAATGCCCGTTTGGAAGAGGTTAAACAAAAAGTAGAGGCCGGAGTTGAATACGAAGAGTTAATAGGGGCAATACAAGAAGATAATTATTTTGGAAAAAGAATAGAAATATTTGAATATTTATTGAACCAAAAAAAACATGCTTTAAAAGATGAAGATTTAGATACTTTTTTGTTTTATGCTTATTGTAACCTTGCTCTTACTTCTCCTGATAAAGATTATGGAAAAGCAGCAGCTGCTTTGATATTAAAGCATGGATTTAAAAATGTAGCCAATAGAAACAAACTCTTGAAGCAACAATGTGGGGATGGTGGATCTGATTCAGCTAAATTATTAGCGCAAGTATACATAGAAGGTTTTACTGATAGAAAAACGTTAATAGATTCGATAAAAAGTTTAAATTCAGAAAGTGTAGATATAATATTTAATGAGTTTTTTCAAAAGAAAGATGAAAGCAAAACATTAGAAATGTTGAATGATTTAGATTTAATAAATCAGTTTAGACTTATTAGGCGGTTTGTTGAATTGAACAGAACACCAGAGGAAAAAGCTTTTGTAAAAAAAATTGTAGAAAGAACTGAATTTTTTAAAATTTTGATTAGAAAAAAAATGGACCCAAAAGATTTAAAGTTATTGAAAAATATAATTCTTTTAGAAAATGTTTTTCAAGAAAAAAATCTTAATTTATATGAAAATTTTAAAGAAATAGGACTCGATGAATTAAGTGATAAAATCATAGATGTTTATTTTATTAATAAACAAATATTAACAGATTCAATGAAAAGTTTAAATTCAGAAAGTGTAGATATAATATTCGGTGAGTTTTTTCAAAAGAAAGATGAAAGCAAAACATTAGAAATTTTGAATGATTTAGATTTAATAAATCAGTTTAGACTTATTAGGCGGTTTGTTGAATTGAGCAGAACACCAGAAGATAAAGCTTTTGTAAAAAAAATTGTAGAAAGAACTGAATTTTTTAAAATTTTGATTAGAAAAAAAATGGACCCAAAAGATTTAAAGTTATTGAAAAATATAATTCTTTTAGAAAATGTTTTTCAAGAAAAAAATCTTAATTTGTATGAAAAATTTAAAGGAATCGGGCTCGAAGAATTGGCTGATAAAATTAGGAAATGGTTAGAGGAGAGTGGTGTTGCAAAAACAGGTTTGCATATTAATCCTAAAATTTCTAAGAATGTGACGATTTTTATTAATCAAGATGATGATATTACAATAAAAGAGGTCATTTTTAATGGAATGTCTATTGCGCTATTGCAACAAGCAGCACCAATAATTGTAACAGCGCAGTTATTTAAAGTTTTCTTAAGAGAGCAAAAGAAAATATCTTTGTATTCAAAAATAGTTATTGATGAAGAATGGAAATATTTTAAAGAATCTACGGGTGATTTTTATTTGTTAGTTCCTCGTTTATTAATTAATAAAGTAAAAGATACATCAATCGAAGTATTGCTTGATCGTTTGGGATTTTCTAAAAAATTAATAGAAGTAGACTTTGTAAATTTAGAAAATGAGGTTAAAGCCGATCCGTCTTCTAAAGTTGATTTAAAAAAGCTGACTGATTTTTTTGAAGAAAAAACAGGGTTGTGGAATATTTATCTTAACGGACATGGCTTGAAGAATTATTCTATTGCTCACATGTCGTTAGCAGATTTTAAAAAATTTATACAGTTTTTATCTAAAAAATTACATGTAAATTTTTTGTATTATTCTACATGTTATGGAGGGGGTGAAAATTTGCTTACTCCTTTTAAAGATATTTCTACTAACTTTGTTATAGCAGAGCAAGCAACTACAGAAGCAAGTTCTCATGGTACATTATTAGAAGGCAGGGGGCCTTATAGATTATGTGAGCATAGTTTTTGTGTAGATGCCCTTAAGGTAATGACTACTCCATTAAGTTTTACACAGTTTTTCAATGCTTTAGAGAAATATTTACAAAAAATTCCTTTAGTTGATCAAGCAAACATTTTACCTAAGAATTTATCATATGATCCTTGGCGAATTATTTTGAATTATATAGTTCCAGTAAGCTATGGATCAGAAGCATCTGATACTTCTTTGATAAAGTTTCCAGGAACAGATTTTTTTAGAGCTTCTGAGCTTGGAAATAGTGTAAAAACTGTTACCGAAGTGACAAAACGAGCTTCTGAATTTGAAGGAAAAAATATAGAGGTTGACAGGGGGGTAAAAGCTTTGCTCTGGTACCCTGCGATTTGTAATGTAGACCTTATTTTGCATGGAAAGAATTCGGAATTTGTTTTTATGAATCCAGAAAAATCTCTTCATTATTTTAAAAATGTAAAAGCTGAAGAGTTAACAGTTGATGAATTTGGTAAAAATATATTATGGGGTAAGGATCTAAAGTCTGAAAAAATTATTGTTATTAAGGACTTATACTTAAAAGAGCAAAAAAAACTTAAAGATTGTATTTTTTTTGTTAATTCTTTGCATGAATCTTCTTATATGTTATCTGTTTATAAGATATCGGACGGTAACTATAGTTTTAATGAATTGGTTAGTGATTCAAAAAATGTGTCATGTAATTTGCTAGTGGATTTTAGAAATCTTGTAAAAAATTTACAGTTGAGTCATAAAGAAAAGTATAGAGAGTGGGTGCTAAATTTATTGGATACCTCTGTTTGGGATCAGCCTATCTTGACTAAAAATGAACAGTTGGTTGCACCGTGGCAAGAAGATCCTGTATTGTTAGTTTTATATGCAAAAAAGCAACTTTTGGGAGAATGCGCATTGACACCTATAGAAGAATATCATCTTGAAAAGTGGGAGAGTCAAGAATTTCGCGTTGGTAAATTAAAAGGAGCTTTGGAAAAAAAATTAAGAACGCCTCCATCAAGAGAAAAAGTGGAAGAACAAGAAAAAATTGCTCAAGAGTGGACTAAAAAGCGAGATGAAGCTAAAAAAATTCAACGACAAAAAGATATTGAAAAAGCAGCAAAAATTATAGAAGCGGAACGGTTACTAATGCAAAAACAAAAAGATCAAGAAAAAGCTGCTTTGGAAAAAGTGCGTCAACAGTTACAAAAGCCTCGAAAAATGTTTATTAAATCTGAAGAATAATAAATGGCTCCTGTTAAAGAAGGATGATTAGGGAAATTATTTCGTTAAAGTTTTGAAATTTATTTATATGTAAAAAGAGCCCGCTAAAAAGCGGGCTCTTTTGTTTGGTTGATTTTTAGATATTTTTTTCGATATAAATAAAAAATAGAGGTTTATTTTGTTTTGTAAAATAGAGGTAAAAATGAAGCAATATTTTTTGAAGTTGTTGATGACATTGTTTTTAGGGATATTTGTACAAAATATTACGGCCGAAACTTTAACGGAGATGGTTGGAAGAGGTGCTTCGCTTCAAGAAGTTGAACAAAAGGTAGAACAAGGTGTCAATATTCAAGATTTTCAAACGGCAATGGTGAAAGCTATTGATCCAAGGAAAATAGTTACATTTGAATATTTGCTTAATCAAAAAAAATATAATTTACAAGATGAATTCTTATGCGATTTGCTGCTTAGAGCATCTCTTTTAGAATATTTTGCTACGTTCTTTGCAAAATTAATACTAAATCATGGATTAGCTACGGAACTAACAGATGAGTTACTAATAAGATTATGGAGAGACAATATTAAGGCAGCGAAATTATTAACAGATGCGTTTATAGGAGTTTATTTTGAAACTGAACATAGCTCAAAATATTTTGTTAGTGAATTAAATGAAAAAGTTGCAGATATAGTATTTGGGGAGCTTTTTAAAGAGCGTAAAATAGGGAGAGTGATAAAAGTTTTGAAGCATTTATGTTTAATAAATCAGTTTAGACTTATTAGGCGGTTTGTTGAATTGAGCACAACTCCAGAAGAAAAAGATTTTGTAAAAAAAATTATAGAACAAACTGAGTTTTTTAGAGATTTGATTAGAAAAAATTTGCATCCAAAAGATTTAAAGTTATTGAGAAATATAGCTTTTTTAGAAAATGTTTTTAAAGAAAAAAATCTTAATTTGTATGAAAAATTTAAAGAAATAGGTCTTGAAGAATTGGCTGATAAAATTAGGAAATGGTTAGAATATATCGGTATTACAAAAACAGATTTGTATATTAATCCTAAAATTTCTAAGAATGTAACGATTTTTATTAATCAAGATGATGATATTACAATAAATGAGGCTATTTTTAATGTGATGTCTATTGCGTTAGTACAACAAGCAGCACCGATAATTGTAACTGCGCAGTTATTTAAAGTTTTCTTAAACGAGCAACAAGATAAATTTTCACATTATCCCAAAATTGTTATTGATGAAGAATGGCAATATTTTAAAGAACCAACAGGAGATTTTTATTTGTTAGTTCCTCGTTTATTGATTAATAAAGTAAAAGATATATCAAAAGAAGTATTACTTGATCGTTTGGGATTTTCTAAAAATTTAATAAAAGTAGCTTATTCAGATTTGGAAGAAGAAGCACACCTCATAAAGGTGGCGCATTTTGATTTGAAAAGACTGACTGTTTTTTTTGCAGTAAATTCAGGTAGATGGAATATATATCTTATTGGACATGGCACCTATGAAGATTTAATAGCGGGTATGTCTATAGAAGATTTTAAAAATTTTATACAGTTTTTATCTAAAAATATTTATGTAAACTTTTTGTATTATGCTACATGCTTTGGCGGTGGTAAAAATTTGATTATTCCTTACAAATATATCTCTACTAATTTTGTTATAGCAGAGCAAGCAACAACAGCAGCACAGTCTCATAGTGCATCATTAGCATGGTCTCGTGGTGGATTATTCGAACAAAAAGGTTTTTTCCCTTTATGTGAACATAGGTTTTGTGGGGGGTATTTTTTTAGAATGACTTCTTTATTAAGCTTTTCGCGATTTTTTAACTCATTAGAGCAATATTTGCAAAATATTCCTTTGGTTGAAATAGGTGAATTGTTGCCTATTGAATTATCATATGATCCCTGGCGTATTATTTTGAATTATATAAACCCGGTTTATTTCCGTAACGAACGATCTGATACTGCTTTGATAAAGTTTCCAGGAGCAGATTTTTTTAGAGCTTCCGAACTTGGAAAAAGTGTAAAAACAGTTACAGAGGTATTAAAAAGGGCTTTTGAATTTGAAGGAAGAAATATCGAAATTGATCAAGATGTAAAAGCTTTGCTTTGGTATCCTGCGATTTGTAATGTAGATCTTATTTTGCATGGAAAGGATTCGAAATTTGTTTTTATGAATCCAGAAAAATCTCTTCATTGTTTTAAAAATGTAAAAGCTGAAGAATTAACAGTTGATGAGTTTGGTGAAAATATATTATGGGGTGAGGATCTAAAGTCTGAAAAAATTATTGTTATCAAAGAGCTGCATTTGAAAGATGGAAAGGTGCTTCGAGATTGTATTTTTGCGGTTTCTTTTTTACCATTTCATACTTCTTACTTTATATTTGCTTATAAAGGTTCTGATGGAATTTATTATCTAGGGGACAAAATTGTTGGAGTTGCGGAAAAGATCTGGTTACCAGATAGTTGGCTTAGAACGTTTAGGTATATTTTAAAAAATACACAATTAAGTTTAGAAGAAAAATACAGAAAATGGGCATCAGATTTACTGTATACTTTTTTTTGGAGTCAGCCTATTTTGACCAAAAATGCACAGTTGGTTGCTCCATGGCAGGAAAATCCAAAAAAAATGGCTGCTTATGCTAAAAGACAGCTTTTGGGAGAATCTGTTTTAACAGATGAAGAAAAATTTTTAATAGAAGATCTGGTGGCGCAAGAGTCTAGAGTTGGTAAATTAAAAGAATCTTTGAATAAAAAATTGGCTAGTCCACCATCAAGAGAGAAAATAGAAGAACAAGAAAAAATTTCTCAAGAATGGATTAAAAAAAGAGACGAAGCTAAAAAAATTCAACGACAAAAAGATATTGAAAAAGCAGCAAAAATTATAGAAGCGGAACGGTTACTAATGCAAAAACAAAAAGATCAAGAAAAAGCTGCTTTGGAAAAAGTGCGTCCACAGTTACAAAAGCCTCGAAAAATGTTTATTAAACCTGAAGAATACCCAGTTAAAGAAGGATGATTAGGGAAATTATTTTGTTAAAGTTTTGAAATTTATTTAACCAAACAAAGAGCCCGCTAAGAAAGCGGGCTCTTTGTTTGGTTGATTTTTAGATATTTTTTTCGATATAAATTAAAAATGGAGTTTTTGTTGAAGATTAATAACTATAATTGTTAGAATTCCGGCATAAAGCTTTTTTGATTAAAGGTAAATAGAACGTTTTTAAAAAGGAAAAATTCATGATGTTACATAAAAAACTTAAGATGTTATGGATATTAATATTACACTTTGTGGCTTCAGGTATGGTGAAAGCTGTTTTGGATCCTATAGCACTTAAACATAGGGCTGAAGTCGAAGGTGTTGGGTATAAAGTAGCTAATCTCGAACAACTTAGAAGTTTATTTGAAAATAAAAATTTCGATGGTTTTACTATTTTGGTGCCCGCGTTTGAATCGATCAATAGCGATTTAGTTAAAGAATTTTTATCTCAGCATAATCTTAAAATAGATTTGGCGTGGCAGGAATTGATTAGAGATTCAGAAATATTTGCGAATCAGGCAGCTTGTGATCAATGTTTTAGCACAAAAAAATATCCATCTCGTTTTTTTGAAAAACTTGCAGAATTACGTGCAAAAATAGAAAGAGTTTTTGATGTTGCTACTACTGATACCATACAAACATTAAATTATTTCCCTCAGATGAAGAAAATAAAGGAATTTGGCAAAAGTCATGGTACAAAGCTCATGGTACGCAGTACGGGTAAGGAAGATACAGATAAAATTGCTAATGCTGGGGGAAATGAGAGTGTTGCGAACGTTTCTCCAAATGAAAAAACGATTTTGGCTGCTATGAAAATAGTTGTTTTATCATATTTTAGCGAAAAATCACTTATTCAACGGCTTGGCGCAGGAGATCAGGCGATTTTCAAAGAACCTCCATTTATTCCGGTATTACTGCAGATAATGGTCGGAGAAAAAATTGGTAAATCTATACCATCTTGTGGTGTGATGTTTACCGAAGATCCTGAAAGTAGTTTTTCTCGAGGTAAACAACCAACAACAGGAATTACTATTATTCAATCATCATTTGGACATAACGAAGGCGTTGTAAATAGTATAGTATCTGTTGATACATTTTATACTGACAGTAACAATCACATTGTACCTGTTATGCGGCCTAAATATTTCAGATTAGTGCCAGAAGATGAAGGTAAATTGCAAACCAAAGATAATCCAGAAGAAATAATCAAAGAATCGTCACTTTCTGTAGAAGCTATAAAAGCTCTAAAGGCAATATCGGAAAGATTGGAAAACTATTACCAAAAACCTATGGATGTAGAGTTTGTGGTGGATCATGAAACAAAAACAATTTTTCTTGTTCAAGCTCGCCCAATAACCTATGCAGCCTTACTTGTACAATCATGTTATTTGGTGGATATTGATAAAATACCCGACAGTAAAAAAATAACTGGAAATTGCATTGGGTCTGCGGGAGGTCAACTTCGGATTATAAGATCAGCGCGAAATTGTATTATATCTAAAACGCTGCCGGCGGCACTTGAGCAATATCAATCTTCAGATAATGCTAAAGATATAGAATGTATACTTGTTGGTGCCATGGCTCCAGCAACATCACACGAAGCTACTACTTTTCGGGGCGAATCCAAGCCGGTACTTTTTGTTAAAGATTTATCAATATTGGAACAATGGATTGAAAAAGAAAAATCATTTGTGGTTGACTTGCAACAAGAAATTGTAATACAAGAAGATGGAGTCGAAGGATTGCAGCAGTTAATCGATCAAGGAAAAGCTCATGCAGGATGGATAAGCTACCCAATGCCCAGATTAATGAGTGTTGGTAGTTTTGCTTTACAAGATACTTCCTCTAAGCCATGGGATGCCGTTATAAGCATAGAGCTTCACAAGAAATTGGCCGATAAAAAGACGCAGGAACTTGTCTATAATATTAAAACCTTACCTCGTGATGAAGCTCTTAATTCATTATTTGAACTAATGTTTATGATAGACAAGACTGTTACCAAGGCTGGGAAAAAGGTGATTTTAAATCAAGCCCTTGATGCAGAAATCGAACAGTTCGGTGCATGGGTATACACTATAGCTAATAGCATCAAATCGCTAATTGGCTACCAACCAGGATCATTAGGGTATATTCTCCGTCTTTTTTCAATTAGACAACTTGAAACGCTAATCTATCAACAACCAGGAAACGATATTATTGACGGTTTTTCTCTTGTAACTTTGGCAAAAACACTACAGCAGGAGGCTTCAAGTCAAAAGCTATTGTTGCAAAAACAAAAAATTGGTTTTCCTCCACGGCGCCCAGCAAGTAAGATAATTGTTTTACAAGCAGTTCAGTATATAAAATTAAAAGAATTTGCACTTACTAATGAACTACAACAAGAATGGTTGAATTTTGTTTCCAAGTTGACAACCATTAAAGATGTAAATTTACAAAAAAACTTTAACGTTATGTTTGCTCATTTGGGAAGACTTAATATTTTACCGCTTTGGCAAAACACGTTGTTTGCGCAAACATACAAAGATAAATCGGGCAATGCTGAAGATGTTGCTACAACTCTCAGTGACCAATATAGCGAGGTGAAAATATTTATTGATCAACTTAATAAAATTAGCAAAAAACTTGAGAGTATTAATCTCAATGCATTAGATAATCCATCAAAGTTTGAAAAAACATGGAACAGTTTTATAAATGATATAGTTAAATATTTTAAATCAGAAGATTTTTTGACTGGTTTTAATAGCTCTAACCAACTTGGTAAAATGATAGCTTTGCATACCATGGAGCAATTGGTAAGTAAATTTGATGGAGCTATAAAAACTGTTGAAGGTAGTGCCAATTATAAAATTGTTACATCCAAAGATAGTCCTGAATATGAAAAACACAGTGATAAAATTTTTACATTCAAAAAAATGCTTGAAAGATACAGGGATTTGTTGATTTTGTGGACTAAATCATTACAAGTTTCAGAGTTATTTGGGGAAAATGAAATAAGTGTGCAACGTTATCGTTTAAACCGTTTTGATGCATGCGTAACAATTGATTCAAACAATCTTAAATCTTCACGCGGATTTGATGTAGGTTCGGTGGCTCTGGGAAGTGGTGGTTTGCGTGGAATACAACCAACAACTCTAGAAGATTTTTTTACGCTTATTCATCAATCTCTTTTAAATATCGTAAGTGGATGGCACAAAAAAATTGGTGGTGAAAAAATTGACCTGCCTAATTGGATACAAAAATTGAAAGACTTTATTACGATAAATAAATTTTATTTGGGAATGCGAGATGCATTACTAGTAGGCGTACAATTTGATCCTCCTATAGTAAGTTTTTCATATAATATTTCACTTGGTAACCATAGTGCGCGAATTATACTAACTTACAATAAAAAAACAAACAGCGGTTTTCTTGAGATTGTTATGATCGGAGACCAGGGTAGTTTGTTGCGTTGGAATGTTATTAGAGATTTTGTTTTAGTGATGGGAAGCTTTTTGCAAACAGGGACTACGGTTTCTTTGAGTGAAAAAAATGTTAGTGGTAAAATTGTGTTGGGAGAAAAATCTAATATTTCACTTATTATGTATTTCTTAGATAAAGTAATTGATCTTGCGGAAATTTCATTAGAAGCATTACCAACTGTAGGGTCATTCTTAACATCATTACCTAAAGATCAGCAAATAGCTTTTGCATATAAAATATTAAAGCTTTCTTTTGAAAAACCAGAATTAATTAGAGTACTTTCCGAAATGCATACTGCTGCAATGAAAATATTAATTGAAAACAAACAGGATATTTCTCTTTTTGTTAATAAGGCTGTTCAATTTGCCAAAATAGGTAACCCGCAAAAACAAGCAATTGCGTTAAGTCTTTTATCAGCGATAGTTCAAGAACTGCCATACTACCAGCAGGCTTTTGAAGCTTTGAACGCAGTTTTGCTAACAAAAAATCCTGTAGTTCAAGAAGAAATTGTTCGATTATGTGCAGCTCTTCTGGGGAAAAAACAAATTTATCCTCAAATAATAACTGTCATCGCTAATAATCTGCATTCTGTTGTAGCAAGGAATTTTTTACAAGAAATCCCTCTTGATGTATTAGATCTTTCGCCAATTATTCCAGCTGCAATAACTCTGATGCAAGATAATTCAAAAGGTGAAAAGATTTTACTAATGTTTTATTCGCTTTTAGACAAGGGTAAAGGCTTCCCAGAGTCAATAAAAGTTGCTTGTGGGGCCTTAAAATCAAGCAATGATTTAAGCAAGAGTCGTGCTGTGGAGCTTTTTAATAAACTGTTTGAATATGGAAAGGGTTTTGACGAAGCAGAAAAAGTTCTTAATGAAACACTTTTACCCTCAAATGAGGAATGCGGTGAGCCATTTAATGTAAAAACAAAATTTTTCATTAATCTTGTTGAGCATGAAAAAAGCTTTTCCAAGGCTGTGGAATATGCAGCTTTAGAATTTATATATAAACTATCAAGAGGTAATGCTATGAAGATTTTTTCTAAGTTATTTGGAAAGGGTAAAGGTTTTACTCAAGCAGCAAATGCTGCTGTAGAGGTGTTTAAATTAGATCCGTGGAATAATTCAGGGCAAGATCAGTACGATGCTTTAGGTCTTTTTGAAAAAATATTTGACTATGGGTACGGATTTGAACAAGCGCAAGCTGTAATAAGAGAAATTCAAGAACCAACACCTGAATTCTATAGAATCGCACAAGAACTTCAAGAATACTTACCGCAATTGCAAGAACTTATAGCCAAAAAACAGGCGGATCTTGCGGCGCGAAGCGTGGCATTATCTATAGCAAGTACTGTGCCAGAATAAAAGTCGTTGATAATCTTGTATAAGATAGATATTTTTTAACAAAAAAAGAGTCCGTTTTTTAGCGGACTCTTTTTTATTTGTAAGTTATGTGTAGAGTTTTATTTGTCTACAACTTCTGCATCGATTGTGTCATCTTTTTTATCTTTGTTTTCATCAGAAGGTGTTGCTCCTGGTTGTTCTTGTTTCTTTTGTGCTTCTTGATAAAGAATTTGAGAAATTGCTTGAGAAGCTTGAAGTAGATCATCAGTTGCCTTTTGAAGAGCTTCGCCGTCATTTTCTTTTTCTTTCATGACAACTTTTGCATCTTCGATAGCTTTTTCTACTTTATCTACTTCTGCGATTGGAAGTTTCTCTTTGTTTTCTTTGATCAATTTTTCCATTTGATTGATTACATTGTCCAAATGGTTGCGCTTTTCAAGAACTTCTTTTTTCTTTTTATCTTCTTCTTCGTGAAGTTTTGCTTCTTTTACAAGTTTGTCGACATCTTCTTTTGAAAGACCGCTTGCATTAGAGATTGTGATAGATTGTTCTTTGCCTGTTCCTTGATCTTTTGCAGAAACGTGCAATATTCCGTTTGCATCAATGTCGAATGTAACTTCGATTTTTGGTAAGCCGCGAGGTGCTGGTGGAATTCCGTCTAATCGAAATTGACCAAGCGTTTTGTTATCTCTTGCAAATTCACGTTCACCTTGAACAATGTGAATATCTACTGCAGATTGATTGTCTTCTGCTGTCGAGAATATCTGATTACGTTTAGTTGGTATGGTTGTGTTACGCTCGATAACTTTTGTAGCAACACCACCAAGAGTTTCGATGCTAAGAGAGAGTGGTGTAACATCTAATAGAAGCAAGTCTGTTACATCTCCTGCTAAAACTCCACCTTGGATAGCTGCGCCCATTGCAACTACTTCATCAGGGTTTACGCTTCTGTTTGGTTCTTTACCAAAAAAGTCTTTGACCATTTGTTGAATTTTGGGAATACGCGTTGAACCACCGACTAGAATAACTTCATCAATTTGTGATGTAGAGACAGCGGCATCAGCGATAGCCTTTTTGCATGGTTCGAAAAGCTTGTTGAAAATATCATTGCAAAGGCTTTCGAATTTAGATCTAGAAAGTTTTAAAACAAAATGCTTTGGTCCTGTCGCGTCTGCTGTGATGTATGGAAGATTTATTTCTGTTTCAAGAGTAGAAGAAAGTTCGATCTTTGCTTTTTCTGCAGCTTCTTTGAGCCTTTGAAGAGCCATTTTGTCATTTTGAAGATTGATTCCGCTTTCTTTTTTGAACTCGCCGATCATGTATTCGATTAATTTGTTATCAATGTTATCGCCACCTAGCATAGTATCGCCGTTTGTAGATTTAACTTCAACAACTCCGTCGCCAACTTCTAGAACGGAAATATCAAATGTACCGCCACCGAAGTCGAATACTGCGATTGTTTCATTTTTCTTTTTATCAAGTCCATAAGCAAGTGCGGCTGCTGTTGGCTCATTTATAATTCTTTTAACCTCTAATCCTGCAATTTGGCCTGCGTCTTTTGTAGCTTGTCTTTGTGCATCATTGAAATAAGCAGGAACGGTGATAACAGCGGCGGTTACTTTTTCGCCAAGGAAATCTTCGGCTGCTTGTTTGAGTTTTTGCAAAATAGCGGCGGAAATTTCTTGTGGTGAAAATTCTTTGTCTTTTATTTTGACAACTACGTCACCATTGCTAGATGCAGCTATTTTATAAGGAATATGTTTTTCTTCATCTTTGACTTCGGCGTACTTTTTGCCGATAAATCTTTTTACGGAGAAAATTGTGTTTTCAGCATTTGTTACAGCTTGACGTTTTGCCACTGAGCCGACGAGTCTGGAGCCATCATTTGTGAATGCGACAATAGAAGGAGTTGTGTTGTTTCCTTCTTGATTTGGAATAACTTTTGGTGATCCACCCTCCATAACAGAGACAACAGAGTTGGTGGTACCAAGATCGATCCCTATAATTTTTGCCATTTTTACCTCTTTTTTATATCTAAATTATTATAATTTTAACATAAGAAATCTTAGTGATTGGATGAAGATTTGTCAAGTGGGTTTTTTTATTTTATGTAATTTGCGTATAATTGCCGCTGAGTGATGGATTCGCAGGGGGCGGTTTAGCGCAGATTTTAATTTTTTATGAGTCCAACACACTAAGACTTTGACGCTTTTTGGAAATTTAATATTAGCTACCATTTAGTCTTATAAAAGTGAAATTCTATGTCGTATAATACTTTTGTAGAAGATTTGAGCGATTGGGTCGGAAAACAGGTGCTAAATTTAAAATTTTTAGCTTCGATTTTTATTATGTTAACCCCCACCGTGGCGGATTGAGAGGGCACTCCGTCTTCCGCCTTTTGTCGTTTCTTTGGGGGCTTTTGGGTTAGGAAATGGGGCTAGGGGGAAGGGCTTTGGGGGTATTTTTTATGGGACAAAATGCGTCGACTCCGTGCCTCTAAGATTTATATTAAGATTTATATAAGGAATATGCATATATATGTACACATATACTTATGTATGTAATGCATTATGCAATACGTAAGTAATTAAAATGAATTAATAATAATATATTGGTTGGTGCTTATTAATATTTCTCTCTATATATGTATGTATATGTACACGATTAATAAAATAAAAATAAAAGAGTAAAGCTTTACCAATAGTACGAACCATTTACTAAGTAATAAACTTTACCAATAGATCGCAATTTTTAAACTCTAAATAAATATAAATTTCAAAATTATAAGTCATTAGAATAGTTTTTAAAATTTTAGAAAAACGTTTTTTCAAAAAAAGGGAAATTGCGCGTTTTTTTACAGATCACAACTTTTTATAAAAAATCGACGTCTCTTTTGTTATTTTTTATACAGTTATTACTTCTAATAAAAAGCTTATTAATTGTGCTATTGCAAAAGTTAAAGATGAATAAAGAATAAAGTATTTAAGTGGGAATGCGATCTTATACTTTTTGTAAGAATAGTAGATACGAATTGCGGTGCTACATATCTTAAGTCCGTTTATGATAAGTAGTGTTGATATTAGTGAAAGATGTATATGGAATGGATCTTTGAACACTATTCCTAATATAAAGAATATTATTATAAAAATGTATGGAATAAAGCTTTTGTACAACTCTTTGTAATCTCTTTTGACTTCTAAAAGTCTGTCGTATGCGATAAAGAGTATTTGAGAAAGATATATAATTGTTAAAAATATGAAAACTTTAAACAAGAAGTAACTGGAGAAGATTTCTAGCTTATAGAAAGATGCCAATTTATCTTTTTTATCTATTAGATTGTAGGTGATAACTAATATTCCGAGTAGTGGCATTGTAAGGTTGATTATCTGCTTGTTTAATTTGATAAAAACTTCTTTGAAGACGTTTTTGTTTGAATCTGCTTTTAGGTTGTAGTTTTCTGCATGAGCTAGGATAGAGGTAGGGGTTGTTCCTAGTGTTTTGATTATGAATCTTTGGAATAGTAAGGCAAAATCGTTTGCTACTTTGAAAATGTTTGCGATTGTTTGTCCTAAAGTAAATGTTAAAAATGGGAGTAAGAAATTTCTTTCGGTTAAACTATTGATTCCTACAAATCCCCACATGATTAATGAATGGTTTATGAATTCTTTTGTGAGTTTCTTTTCGTTTAAAGCTTCTTCCCCCTGGTAATCCTTGTCTTTTTCTAAATTTTTTAAAATAGTTAAAGAGATTGCTATTAGAACTGCTCCGCTAACTATTTCGATAATAAAAAGGTTTGAAACGAGATAGTTTGAATACGAAGATTTGCTCAATATAAGGATTGTGAAAAAAGTTTGTAATGTGATTATTATGCTTTCAATGCTATTAAAAGTTTTTTGCCAAAAATATGAGTGAAAAAGTATTCGAATAACAGATTTGGTGCTTTCTGTGAAGAAAAGTAAGCTGCCAAGATAAAAATACGACGTATTGTAAGAGAGCCCTAAGAGTTGAATTAGCTTGGGTGAGAAAATTAAAAATATGATATTAGTAAGAAGCGATATGGCTATTTTGAAAATAATAATCTTTTTTATAAATATTTTTTTTAATTTTGTATTCTTTGCAAATTTGATGCAGTAAAGAGGAAGTGATTTTGAAAATCCAAAATCTGCCCATAAAGCCAAAATAAAGATGATGCTTGTGATATTTGCCCAGCTGGAAAACTCATTTGCAGGTAATTTATAAAAAAGGAGAAAGGTAATTAATGTTTTATTTACTTTACCTATTATGAAAATGAAGCTATTCCATCTGATCGCTTCATTAAATTTGCTGAATAGTTGAGTCTTGTTCATTTTTATAACCTCAATAAATTTGTAGCGGCTAAAAAAATTAATGAAACAGCTATCGTAATCAATAAAAACTTAAGTTGTATTTTAAAGTTGGGTTTTATTTTCCAGAGAGTATAAGCATTTAAAGCTAGTATGACAAATATTAACATTCTTATTATTAAAAGCATTAGGAAGAATTCTACAGGGTTTAATGTTTTGCCCAAGGTTAATGTCAAATAAAGTAAAGCAAATTCTAACATTTTAAATGTTATCAACTTATTTAAAGCTTCTTCTACGAGATAGAATTGCTCGTACAAAGTAAGTAAATGCTCAGAGATTATAAAAAATAGAAATAGAGTTGAAGATAATATTATTGTTTTTGATTGATAAATAGGTAAAAAGATGTTTTGGTAATTGATTATTAAAAAAATTAAAATAAAAAATAAAATTTTATTTAATTGGTTGCTGATTAGTAAAAAGGCTTCCTGTTTGGCGTAGAGAGAGGCTCTTTTAAGATTTGATAATAGAGCTCCACCGGTAAATCCTATTATTACATGGGCTATACTTTTTATGGATCGTGCGATGTAACTTGCGAATTTAAATACTCCGGCAAGTTCGAATCCAAATTTGAATGCAAAAAATGGGATCAAAAAGTTTTCTGAGAAAAAATAGCTAGATGATTTGATAAGGCTATTCAGGCATCTTGTTTTGATGATTCTTTTCAAAAAGTTTGTATTAAGTTTTTCTGTTGAGTTTTCAAGCTCATAACTGTAACTGGATAAAAAGAATAAAAAGATTATGACAGCTATTATTGATGTTATTAGATATGAAAGAAGAATGTTAAAGATTGTAGGGCTTTGGTGAAAGATTAATGTCGGCGCCCAAGATAAAATGATGAAGGCGATTGTAAGAGCGCTTTCAGTAAGTATTGTTTTTTTATTTAAAAATAAAAGATACAAAGCGGATCGCATTAAGATTCTTAAGCCTTCAAAGATGATTAATAAAAATATAACTATCAATAGAGCTAGACTGAATTTGTTTTTCAAAAATAAAAGAGAGAGGGTTGCGCCAGTTACTAAAAATAATATTTGCAAAAAAATGTAGTTTTTAAAAAAGCTTCTAAAAATATTTTTGCTTTTTGTTATTTCGCTAATAAATGGGTATATAGAATTTTCTGCTTCAAAGCCACTAAGATGTATTGTTAAAAAAATTATAGAAAAAATTGTTCCAAGTTTTCCATAATTTGCGAGTTCCATATTTTTGAGAAGAAAAAATTGGTTTATCAATTTTAAAGCTTCAAAAAAAATGGTTCCTGACAAATTCCATTTTGTAGCGGTGGAGAATTTATTTTTTAAATTATGGTGTACCGAATTCAATTTATCCTTTCAAAAAGATATGTTCTTTTTGATTATAAAGGATTTGGGTGATAAAAACATATTAAATTAAGTAAATAGGAAGCTTATTTAAGATTAGAAATCATTTGCAGAAATTGATATATAATTAATTTCACATAGAAAGATGAAGCGTGGGCTTAATTGTATTTAAAAAAAATATCTTCACTCGGGCATAAACCCTTTTTTTGAAAAATAATGCGACTTAGGAGAATGTGGTTATTGTTTTTAGGCGCCCTTATGGAGCCGCTTTTTTAAGAAGGTTTATTTAGAAAAAATCTGATTTGTTGACTCGATAAGTTTCGATTTGTAAAAATAAACACTTGTTGAGAAAAAAGAAATTTTGAGACATTCACTTTTCATGGTAGTATAAAATTAATAATCCTTTTTAAGTTAGACGAAAGGCCTTTATGATTTTTCAGTTAAAAGATCGGGTTTTTTATCCTGGGTATGGAGTTGCAGTAATTGAAAACATAATAGAAAAAATCGTCGCAAACAGTGAAATGAGATTTTTCCAATTAAAGTTTATTTACAAAGAAATGACCATTTTGATTCCTTACAACGAAAAAGTTAGTTTGGGAATTAGACACTTATCTGATAAAAAGACAATCTTCAAAGCTCTCGAAGAGTTGAGTAAAGAGCCTGATAAAAAAGAAACTTTCTTCGACTATTCTCCAAATAGCTGGAACAAAAAAAATAGAGACTATCAGTTAAAACTACAAACTGGTGATCTAATCGAAATGACCAAAATATACAGAGATCTTATGCTTGCTTCTCGAGAAAAGGATTTATCTTTTGGTGAAAAAAAATTACTTAAAACAATTAAGGAGCTACTTTTGGAAGAGATGCTGGTTGCTCAAAATATTGATAAAGAAGTAATTTTACAACAGCTTCAAAATCCTTTCCAAAATTTTAATTTTCCTCCCGATGGACCAATGGACTGTTCTTCTATATCAAGCATAAATGACTGAAATTAATAAAAATCAAAACACTCTTATAATTTCCGGGCCAACTGCTTCTGGTAAAACTTCTTTATCTTTGCAGTTGGCTAGTTTTTTTGATGGCGAAATAATCAATGCAGATATGGGACAGTTTTACGAGCCATTTGAAATTGGTACAGCAAAGCCCGATTGGAAAAATGAAAAAATACCGCATCATCTTTTTGATATAATTACTACTCCCGAAAATTTAACTGTTTGCAAATATCGCGAATTAGTTTTAGATAAAATTTTTGAAGTACAAAAAAGAGGAAAGCTTCCTATAATTGTAGGAGGTTCTCTATTTTATTTAAAAACTTTATTTTTTCCTCCGTCTCCTATAAATCAGGAATCTTCGGATTTAAATGAATTGCCAATTGATGAAAATTTAACTCCTTGGGAATTTTTAAACAAAATAGATCCAGTTAGAGCTCAAGAGCTACATTCAAATGATTTATACCGAATAAACCGTGCCATAAAAATTTGGCAAACTACTAAAATGCAGCCTTCCAAATTAAAGCCTAAGCCGGATTTGCAATTTAATGCATTTATTCTTTTTTTAAATCCGCCCAAAGAAGTTTTAGAAAAAAATATAAGAATTAGAACTCAAGAGATGATTGCACCTATCAATAGTAACAAAAGTTGGATTGATGAAGTCAAAAAGATCGTTGGAACCCCATGGGAAGATTTTTTAAGAGAAAAGAAATTTATAGGTTATCCAGAATTGTTAGACTGGATCGGTAAAAATGATAAATTTTTAGAAAAAGATATAGATTTTTTGATCGAAAATATTGTGATAAAAACAAGACAATATGCAAAAAGACAAATAACATTTTGGAAAAAATTAAAAAAAGAATTAAAATCAGATTTCTTGCAAATGCACTTTAGAGTCGAGCTTTTCGAAGTGGAAGATTCATCCAAGTTTGAAGATGTTTCAAATAAAATAAATTTTTTTTATAAGAAGTAAGTTTCTTTTAGGTTTGATTAAATTATTGTGTTGACGTAAAATACTCCTTCATTAAACTTAGAGCTGCAGAGAAAAGAGAATTGAGGAAAAATTAGTATGTTAATTTTTTTAATATTATTTGGAGAGAGTAACCAATGATTACAATGTTTAGAAAAGAATTTAGAAAATGGAAGATGCTTTTGTGGGCTGTTATTTTATCAATGACAATTGGAACGCTTACTACGTTTTTTCTAAGAACGCCAGCTAAAAAAGAAACTATTGTTGGTAAAGTTAATGGATCACCGATTTATTACGATGATTACAAACAAGAGCTTGTCAAAGTAAATATGCAAATCGAAATGATGAAAAATTATGCAAGAGCTCAAGGTATTTCGGAAGATTGGATTTTAGCTTTAACAGGAATTCAAAATCCTCAAGAAATGGCTTTTCAAGAAGCTTTGGAATCCAAAGCTTTGGAAAGTATTCTTAATAAATTTAGCATCGAAATAGATCTTAAAAGTTTACAAGAACTTATAGTTAAATCTCTTCCGGCTCAATTTATAAATTCAGCGGGAATGGTTGACGAAAGAATTTATAAGCAATACTTAAGTCATCTTGGAATGACAATTTCCGAGTTTGAAGAGAAAAAAGAAAATGATGTAAAATTAGGATTATTAAAATCATTCATAAAGCATGCAGCTTATAATCCAAAATATTCTTTAAAAAATACGTATCTTCAAGAAAATAGCCAAAAGGATTTTGCTATTTTAGTTTTACCCGTTTCAAAATTTGTTGAAATTGCTAAAAAAGAAAAATTATCTGAAGAGGCTCTAAATAAGTTCTATGAAGAGCGCAAAGATTTTTATTCTATTCCTGAAAAGCGTCAAATTGAATATTGTTTAATAACAATTCCTGATTATGAAAAACGTATTATTGTTGACGATAATATGATAAATGCGTTTTATGAAAAAAATAAAGATTCGATGTTTAGAATTTCGCCCGAAGTAAAAGTAAGAAGAATTCTATTAAAAGTTTCCAGTCTTGCTAATGAAAATGATGTAAAAACTAAAGCTGAAAATATTTATAAAAATTTGGTAGAAAATAAATCTAAGTTTGTGGAGTTTGCAAAGAAATACTCCGAAGATAAAAAAACATCTATTAACGGCGGATTGATAAATTTCTTCAAGAGCGGAAGTTATGACAAAGAGTTTGAGCGTGCCGCATTCAGACTTAAAGATAAAGGTGAAATTTCACAAGTTATAAGAACTAAAGACGGATTTGAGATTATACAGCTTGAAGACAGATTAGCTGCTAAAAATAAGCCTATTTCTGAGGTTAAAAACGATATTATCAAAGCAATTAAATCAAGAAAGCTAGATAATACTATTAAGAGTGATTTAGAGATTTTGATAAGAAATGCGAGAGAAGAATCACAAGTTTTAGACAGATTTATGAAAGAAAAAGGTTTGCAATTTAAGAAAACTGAATTTTTAACTGAAAATGAAAAACCTGCTGATAAATTAGAAACTACTTTAATTCAAAAAATATTTGCAAAAAAGAGTGCTGAAAACAATTTCGGTTATTTTGAATACAATAACGCTTTTGTTCTTTACCGTGAGGCTGCAAGAAAAGCTAAAACCGTTTTAAGTCTAAGTAGTGTAAGGCCTCAAGTAGAACAAGATTGTTGCAAAGATGCAGGGAAGAATAAGCAAGCAGAACTTGCCGCTACAATTAAAAAACAAATTTTAGATCATAAAGGCAGCTTGATTGATTTCCAAAAAATTTATGGCTTGCAATTAATTAATACAGGACTTGTAAAAAGAGATTCAAAAGTTAAGTTTGAAGAGTTCGAACCTTTACTTGGTAAAGCTTTTGAATTAAGTGATAAGGGTCAAATTTTAGAACTTAACAACAAAAATGATATTTATCTTGTACAAATAGAAAATATGAGCGTGCCAAGTATAGAGATGATTGATAGAGAAATTGAAAAGATCGCAAGGTCTGAAAAAGAAAGCGGCAAGGCTACATTTATGAATTCATTTGTTGCTTCTTTGCTTAGAAATGCTAAAATAGAAAAAAATGAAGAAATGCTTAATTTACGCTAAAAAACGAGGATTAAATGGCTTCTGCAACGGAAAAGAAAACACAGCTGCAATCTAATAAAATTTTAAGCGAAGAAAAAATTAAAGTTTTAGAGATTGCGTTTGCACAAATTGACAAAGAGTATGGAAAAGGCTCTGTAATGATACTGGGTCAAAATAGTGCGTGCAAAAATCTCGAGACAATATCTACAGGGTCAATCGCGATTGACCAAGCTTTGGGAGTTGGTGGATTTCCAAGAGGAAGAGTAATAGAAATATATGGACCTGAATCTTCAGGAAAAACTACTTTAACACTTCATGCTATTGCAGAAGCTCAGAAAAAGGGTGGAGTTTGTGCTTTTATCGATGCAGAACATGCTCTTGATTCTGGATATGCTTCAAGAATTGG
Organism: Candidatus Dependentiae bacterium; assembly: GCA_003511165.1. NCBI lineage: Bacteria > Candidatus Babelota bacterium. The sequence continues at coordinate 94,804 of DOJW01000007.1, read as the reverse complement.
TGTAGATGTCGATAAACTTGTAATTTCGCAACCGGATTATGGCGAACAAGCTTTGGATATTGCGGAAGTTTTGATAAGATCTGGTGCTATAGATGTTTTGGTTATAGACTCTGTTGCTGCTTTGGTCCCCAAAGCGGAACTTGAAGGTGATATGGGTGATGCTCATATTGGATTACAAGCAAGGCTTATGTCTCAAGCATTGAGAAAGCTTACTCCGACAGTTCACAAATCCAAAACAATTGTTATTTTTATTAATCAGATTCGTCAAAAAGTTGGCGGAATGGCTTTTATGAATAATGAAGTTACATCTGGTGGCAATGCTTTAAAGTTCTATGCTTCAATTAGACTTGATATAAGAAGAATTGCAACTTTGAAAAAAGATGAGAAGCCTTTTGGAAATAGAGTTTCTGTTAAGGTTGTAAAAAATAAGGTAGCTCCTCCTTTTAAAAAAGTTGAAGTTGATATTTTATTTAATGAAGGAATATCTAGAGAGTTAGATTTATTTGATTTTGCTCTTTCGTGTAATATTTTACAGCAAAGTGGAGCATGGTTTACCTTTGGTAGTGAAAAGCTTGCACAAGGTAGAGAGAATTGCTTAAAGTTGTTGAAAACAGATGCCAATTTATATCAAAGTATAAGAGATCTTGTTACCAAAAAAATACAAGAAGGTGTTGAATTAAAAACCGAAACTGAGGAGTAGGGAAAAAGAAAAATCCATGATGAACGAAAAACATGAAGTCAACGAGACTATAAAAAATCTTAAGATTCAAGTGATAGATGAAGCTGGAGTAAATCACGGCGTATTGAGTAAAAGTGCCGCTATCGCTTTAGCTGTTGCAGCTGGATTAGATCTAGTAAAAGTTGGAGAAAAAGAAGACGTAGCTATTGCTAAAATAATGAATTTTGGAAAATTTCTTTTCTCTAAAAAGAAAAAATTGATAAGTGCTAAAAAACATCAAAAAGTTATTCAGGTAAAAGAGTTAAAGTTTAGACCTAAAATAGGTATTGGCGATTATAAGACAAAAATTAATCAAGCGATTGCATTTTTAGAAGAAGGTAAGCATGTAAAGTTTACACTTCAGATAAAGGGTCGGCAGGCTATACCTGTTAGAGAGCTAGGAAATCAATTTTTTGAAAGAATAAAAAACGATGTTTTAGCTGCAGACCTTGGACAAATTGTGGAAGACAAAGAATCTAGAAGCGATTTCGCATGGTCGAAAATTTTGTTTATTAAAGGTAAATAATTTAATTTAGATATTTGAAACAACAAAGGAATAAATATGCCTAAAATGAAATCACATACAGCTTGTAAAAAACGTTTTAAAAAAGTTGGCAATGGAAAAGTTAAAAGAGGAAAAGCTTACAAAAGACATCACTCTTGGGCAAAAGCTTCAAAGCAAAATCGCCAGTTAGGTGAAATAGCATATTTTGAAGGATCTGAAGCAAAGAGAATGAAAAAGCTTCTTCCCTATTAAAGATTTAAAATTTTAACATAGTAATTTCAAAATAAGATAATTTGTAAGGTTTTGACATGAGTAGAATTAAACGCGGAATGGTAACAAAAAGAAGACACAAAAAGGTTTTGAAGCAAGCCAAAGGTTTTTGGGGTCAACGTAAAAATATTTTTAGAAGAGCATCTGAAACTTTAAGAAGAGCTTTGGCTTTTGCATTTAAAGGCAGAAGATTGAAAAAAAGAGATTTTAGAGCTCTTTTCATTACTCGTGTAAGCGCTGCATGCAAAGCTAACGGAATAAGCTATAGCGTTTTTATGCATTCTCTTAAAAAAATGAATGTTTCTTTAAATAGGAAGATGCTTAGTCAGTTAGCAATTTTTGAACCAAAAGCTTTTGAAAAACTTACTGTTTTAGCAAAAAATAAAATTTCTTGAAATCTGTTTCTTCCAATTTCTAATATATATTTTGAAGTTTTAATAAATATATTTTAGAAATTAAAAGGAGGTTGTGATGAAGGTTTTATTAGGGCAGTTACAAGACAAAATTGTTGATTTGATTGAAAAAAACAAGAATTTACAATTTAAGATAATGGAATTGCAAGAAAAAGTTCTTGCTCTTACATCCGAGAAGGATAGCTTAGAAGGTTCTTTATCAAAAGAACATTCTGATATCGGGGTTTTGCAAAAAGAAAAAGATTCTATAAAAATAGCAATAGAGTCGTTACTGGAAAATATTAAATCTTTAGAAACTGTAAGAGAATAGCATGATTTCTGAAAAGCAAATATTAAAAGTATCGATATTTGGAAAAGATTATTCTATTGCTACAGATGAGAATCAAGAACACATTTTGAAAGCAGCAAAATTATTAGATGATTTACTTAAAGTAATTGCAAATGGTTCAAGCACAGTAGATCATAAAATTGTGGTTCTTGCAGCGCTTCAAATGGCAACAGATTTGGTAAAACAGAAAAATTTTAATGACATTTTAGAAGTGAAAGTTAATGAACTTGTTAAGTTGATAGATGATAGCTTAATCGTTTGTTAATAATCTTTTTCTTAAATTGATATATCAAAAATTATCCTTTTAGTTTTGGTTACCTGGCTAAAAGGATTTTTAATAATATTGTCCCTCCTGCTAAGATGTTTAATGAAATTATAATTAATTTAAATAGTTTGGAGAGATAAACAATGATGTGGGATTTATTTGTGTTATTAGGGATATTTTGTGTAGGTTGTTTTTTAGGTATTTTATTTCCTATCATGTGGAAAAAATTTAAAAATGCTGTTGTTTCATCAAATCAATCAGGTGAAAAAACTTTGGATGAAGCCAAAAAAAAATGGTTCTTCGCATCCAAAGAAATTCCTAGAGCTGGTTTTTACGATTCAAAACAGGAATTTTTGGTTCAAGCGGAAAAATTAATTGATAAGTTACGAAACGAACTTCAACAGAAAGATATAGAGCTTACTTCTCGCTTGGAAAATGCAAAATTAAAAGAAATAAAACTTCAAAAGTTAGAAAACCGATTGGTTTCTCATCTTGAAAAAATTGGTGATATTACTCGAAAAGATGCAAAAAAAATATTGCTTGAAATTTTAGAAGATGACTGCAAAATAAAAAACCAAAAATATATCCAAAAAATGGAAGAAGAAGTCCGACAAATTTCTAAACAAAAATCTATAGATATTTTAGCAACAGTAATGCAGCGCTATCTTGTAGAACAAGTTAGTATTTATTCTTCAAGTGTTGTTCATCTTCCAAATGAAGAGGTAAAAGGGAAAATTATAGGTAAAGAGGGTAGAAATATAAGAACACTTGGAATGGCAACTGGAATGGAATTTGTTATTGGTGAAATTCCAGATACTGTTATTATTTCAGGATTTAACCCTGTAAGAAGAGAAATTGCCAAAAGAGCTTTAAATCTTTTAATACAGGATGGAAGAATAAATCCAACACGAATAGAAGAAACTGTTTTAGAGTGTGAAAAAAATATTAATGAAGAGATTGAAGAATTCGGACGTCAAGCTGCTTTAGAATTCGGTTTTCCTGATTTACACCCTGAAATCATAAAATTACTTGGTAAATTATATTTTAGAACTAGTTTTACGCAGAATGTTTTTCAGCATAGCTGTGAAGTTGCTTCATTTGCAAAAATGCTTGCAAATGAATTAGGCCTAGATGCAAGAATTGCTTCAAGATGTGGCTTGCTGCATGACATTGGAAAGGCTATTTCTAGTGAAGTCGAAGGTTCTCATGCGTCAGTTGGTGCTACGTTAGCTCGCCAGTATGGAGAAGATCCGGTTGTTGTAAATGCAATAGCATCACATCATGAAGAAGCTCCAAGCAATAATGTTTATGGAATAATTGTTTTAATTGCAGATGCTATCTCTGCTTCTCGTCCTGGTGCTAGAAGAGAATCTTTAGCTGCTTATATTCAGCGCTTAGACCAGCTCGAAAAAATTGCTTTAAATTTTGAAGGTGTAAAAAAAAGTTTTGCGTTTCAGGCTGGTAGGGAAATTAGGGTTATTGTAGATGAAACATGTGTTAGTGATGAAGAATCAATAATTTTAGCACGAGATATTGCTAGAAAAATTGAAGAAACTATAAATTTCCCAGGTCAAATCAAAGTTAATGTTATTAGAGAAAGTAGAGTCATCGAATACGCAAGATAATTTTTTATAAAGAAAGCTTCTTATGAATAATGTTTTAAGATTTATGTTTTTTGGTGATTTGATTGGAAAACCGGGAAGAGGCATGTTCCAAAAATGGGCTCCTATTCTCAAAAAGAAATTTAAAATAGATGCGATTATTGTAAATGGAGAAAATTCATCAGATATTGGAAGGGGTATAACTCCTCCAATCGCGAATTTTTTAATGGAATCAGGAGCAAATGTTATTACATCAGGAAATCATATCTGGGCAAATAAAAATATTTATGAATATATTAATCAAAATTCAAATTTAATTCGCCCTGCGAATTACCATGCATCTTGTCCAGGAAAAGGTTATACATTTATTGATGTTAATGGGTATGAAGTTGCAATTGTAAATCTGCTTGGGAAAATTTTTTTAAAAGAGCAACTTGATTGTCCTTTTCGAACCATGGATTCTCTTTTGCCCCTTTTGAAAGCAAGAACTAATTTGATTTTTGTCGACTTTCATGCTGAAGCAACATCAGAAAAAGAAGGACTTGGTTTCTTTTTAGATGGAAGAGTTTCGGCTATAGTCGGTACTCATACACATGTTCAAACTTCAGATGAAAAAATTCTTCCAAACGGAACAGGATATATAACAGATCTTGGTTTTTCCGGAAGCATAAATTCTATGCTTGGTTTGCGAAAAGAAGAAATTGTAAGAAAATTAATACTTCAAATGCCTGAAAAATTTGTAGTTGAAGAAAAAGTTGGACCTTTTGCTATTACAGGGGCATTTGTTGAAGTTGATGTCGCAAGTGGAAATACTACACATATCGAAAGATTTAGTATAACTGATGAAGAATTTTCGGTTTAATTATTATCAAAATTTAAAAAATTAAATTTTATGTTTATTTCTTACACTTTAAAAAAGTTTTATAAGAATTTTTTTATTTTGTTAATGATTTTGATGTTGGTTCTATCTTTCGGAGATATGCTGGTTCGATTAACTCTTTTGCCTTCTATGGATTCTATTCCAAAGCTTATTTTATTAATGATTCCGTTAATAAGTATTTATGCTATTCCTATTTCTATCATATTTTCTACGTTTATAACTATTGGTCAGATATATCAAAAAAATGAGATCTTACTTTTTTATTATTTGCCTAAAATACGACGCGATATTCGTAGATCGCTCGCAATTTTTATTTTATCGATTACCCCTCTTTATGGTTTTTTAGTTTTTGATTTTGCTCCAAAATGCTATCAAGAAGGTAAAGAGTTTATAGTAAGGATAGCTAAAGATCATATTGGAAGTTTAGACGCGGGACGATTTCATTATCCATCCCCCAATTTTGTTATATTTTTCAAAAATAAAATAAACAATTTTGACGGAACCGGTGCTACCAAATTTTATAATCTATTCTTAACATTTCAGGATGATAAAAATCAGAGATTTATTATGACCGCAGCTCAAGGAAATTTGAAAGGCGAAGTATTAAAACTGTATAACGGGACAATTCAAAATCAAAATTATTCTAATAATTATTTGATGACTTTTTGTGACACGGAGATTTTGGTAGAACAGCTTCTGGGACAAAAGGGTAAAAATCTTAAAAATATCCAAGATAAGCATACAAAATTTTTGAACTGGAATGACATTCGGACCTTAAAGGATAGTGTAAAAACTGTTAATATCGAATTTCATTGTAGAATTGCTAAAATATTTTGGTTATTTATTTTACCATTTTTAGCATTGATGATTCTAAGTATCTTTGGAACGGTTGGAAGCAGTAATCTTGTCTTGGGGGTTTTAGGAACTCTTTTCTTGTTTTTAATATCTTATTTGCATGTTAATATAGCTAAGATTTTTTGGAATTTTGAAATTATAGGTTTTTTAGCAACTTATGGTTTTATTTTTCTAATTACTTTTTTACTGTGGTGCGTTTATCGAACTAAAAAAAATTGTTAAATATTTTTAAAATTAGGAGAGTTTTATGTTCTTAATAATATTAGCGTATGCGATTTTGGCTGCTACATTTACACTTGCGAAGACGGTGCTATTTTATGCCAAACCATTTTTTACAATTGGTTTTCGTATGACATTTGCAGGTTTATTTCTCATAACTTTTCAATATTTTTTTGACCGAAAAAATGCATTTCCTAAAAAAGCTGATGCAAAATTATTTTTTAAAGTTTCTCTTTTTCATATTTATTTTGCATTTGTTTTAGAGTTTTGGGCTTTGCAAAGTATGGCTTCTTCAAAAGTTAGTATTATTTATGCAATTACACCTTTTATTGCAGCAGCTTTATCTTACTTTTTGTTAAAAGAAAAGCTTGGTTTTAGAAAATTCTGGGGAATGATTTTAGGTTTTAGCAGTTTATTCCCAATTTTAATTTTACAACTTAATGGAGCAGAAGGAGTTGAGTTTTTTAGAATATCGCCTCGAGAAGTTATATTACTGTTTGCAGTCTTCTCCGCCGCGTATGCATGGTTTGATGTAAAAAAATTAATGGATAGAGGATATTCACTTTTAACAATTAATGGATTTGCAATGTTTACTGGCGGATTATTTGCTTTTATAACATCAGCAATATTTGAAGGGATACACACTTCGCCTGTTTTTGATTTTTGGCATTTTGTTGGTTGGTTATCGCTTCTTATACTTTTTTCAAATGTTGTTTTTTACAATTTATATGGTTATTTGCTTCGACATTATTCGATAACATTTTTGACATTTGCAGGTTGTTTGACTCCTATTTTTGCAGCTTTTTATGGCTACATGTTTTTGGGAGAAGCTATTACTTATAACTATTTTATTTCACTAGGGATGGTTATGGCAGCACTGTACATTTTTTATGGTAAACAGAAAATAAGTTTCAAATTTAAAAAATAAAAAAAGGCCTCAAGTTTTGAGGCCTTTTTTTATTTTTGTGTTGTTTAGCTAAGTTCTTGCGTTATTATAGCCGTTAAGTCTTGTAGCGATTCGTCAAAGTTTTTATTTACTAAGTGGTATTTGAAAGCTCTTTGTTTTTCTTCTTCTTTTATTTCTTCTTCAGCCATTTCTAATCGTTTTTCAATTTGATGAGGAGATTCGCCGCCTCTTTTTTCCATTCTAATTTTTAGTTCATCAATACTTGGAACTGTTATCCAAATCATGACCGAAGAAGGAATTAATTTTGCAACATGTTTTGCACCTTCTCGATCTAAAACAAGTATGAATGATTTTCCAAAATTTAGATCTGATTCAATAGATGAAGGGGAAGCATACATTTTATCACTATAATTTGTAGATTCTAAAAAGTTACCGCTTTGTGCGTATTCTTTAAATTTTTCTGGTGATATAAAATGATAATCAACTCCGTTTACTTCTCCTGGCCTTGGATGGCGAGATGTATAGGTTATAACTTTAGAAACATTAAATTTTGGTCCGATCCTTTTTATTATTTCTCGAGATAGAGAGGTTTTTCCAGCTCCAGAAGGTGCTGAAATGATAATTAATTTACCTTTTTTATTTTGATTATTCATAGGTCTCCTTTTTAATAGATTTAGCGAAGATAATAAATAGATTATCTAATTTTTTTTTGATTTCCAAATATTGTATTTGTAATAATTAATGAATTTAAAAAAGCAAAGAAATAAAGGCAGAATAGATGAAATTATTTTTATGTTTATCTATCTTTTTAAATTTTTGTATATTTATTTTCAAATGAAGGGATGGATGGACAATGAAAAAATTAGATATTTTCCTAGAAAAATATTATAAGATTATTTCAAATGTAGAATTTCAAATTTATTCAATTATTATAGCTCTTTGCTTTGTTGTAGGTCTTTTTACAATTCCATTTTATGTTTTTAATTCATCAGATGAAAAACCAGATTTGATCTATTGTGTACCACAAAAAGGTCTAGAACTTGGCAGCAATATTGCTGATGTTAAAACAGGTTTATTTATTAATGGTTTTTCTGAATTCGATGTTAATAAAAATAAATTTACTTTTGATGGCTTGGTTTGGTTCCAATTTGATCCTTCTCGAATATCTTTTGATACTATAGACAAATTTTCTTTTGAAGGAGGCGTTTTAGTATATAAATCTCCTCCTGAAACTTCTTTGGTCAATGATGAATTGCTTGTTAAATATAAAATAATAGTACAGTTTTCATCCATGTTAGGATACAGGGATTTTCCTTTTGATGATCATTCCATTTATATTACCTTGATAAATGACTCTATTTTACCGTCCGAAGCTATGTATTTATCCATGAATAGCGATTTAGATGTTGTTAAAGATATTCAGCTGCAAGGATGGGGAGTGCTGAAGACTAATGTGGAGCATGGTTATTCAGAAGCGGTACTTGATGATACTGATTTACATAAAAATATTTCGTATCCAAAAGTTGTTTTCAGAATAGATGTTTCTTCGCAAGGTATTCGAAAAGTTTTAATAATTGTTATACCACTGTTAATTTTGTTTTTCTTAGCGTTGTTTTCTCTTTCTATAGATACCGATATAAAAGATAATATGGGAACAATTGTAGGACTTACCACAGGGTCTCTTACAGGATTGTTCGCATACAGATTTGTTATAGAATCTCTATCACCAAGTGTTGTTTATTTTACAATTACAGACTATCTCTACACATTTGTTTTGATATGTACTTTTTTAGTATTTATTTACAGCATGTATTTGTTACTGAGTAATAAAAAGCTTTCGTTTGAGGGTAAATTTGTTAAACAAAATTTATTTCTATTTTTTGTGATATCTCTTATTGTATTGGCATTTGTACTTGTAAAAAGGTCTTTTTTATGAGCCATATTAAAAAATTTTTAATATTTGTTTTTTTTATTATTTTAATATTTTCATTTTCTTTTTTAAAAAATTTCTATTTTAGTAAATCTGGTGGTTTTACAACGTTAGATCAAATTATGGAATACGCGCGGTTAAATCCTGAAAGCCCGGCGCCTGATGATAAAGATACTATGAATGTAAATTTTCAATCTTTTTATGAGAATGAAAATAGAATAGACAAGCGATATTTAAAAAAGTTTTTTGAATTTTTAGGATTTAAAAATAAACCAGTTTGGACTCCGGATGATTTCAAGACTTTATTGTTTGATACCGTTAAAGGATTAGCAGAAAAAAGAAATACTATTTTAAAAATTGAGCCGCAAGCTGGAACAAAATTTTACGTATTTGGTGATATTCAAGCAGCATTTCATTCTTTAGCGAGGGATTTGGGGCAGTTAAAAAAATTGCATGTTATTGATAACTCATTAAAAATCAAAAACCCCAATGCATATATAGTATTTTTGGGGAATGTTCCAAATTTAGCACCGTATTCTTTAGAAACCTTAACGGTTGTAATGCAACTTATGCAAAATAATCCCGGAAAAGTTGTTTATCTAAGAGGAAAACATGAAAGCCAAAAATATTGGACCAATTTTAATATAACTACTCAATTACGTTTTTATTTTTCAAATTTATTAAAAGAAAAAACTTTTTGGGGTATACCATTAGAAGAAGAGTTAAATAAGTTATTTGCGAATTTACCACTCGCAATTTATGTAAAAATTTTACAAGATAATAAATCTTCTTTTATTCGTATATCAAATATGGGTAAAGACGATCTAGATTTAGATGAATCAGAATTTTCAACTTTTTTACTTCAAAAAGGTGATAACAATTTAGAAGAATTTAACTTAGAAAATAAAACTAAAAATGGGCCTTGGATTGATATTGCCGTCTTGATAGAAGCTGAGAATAGAATGTATACATTTAGACATACAAGTGGGCTCTCTCCTAGGGTGCCTGTTAACGGTGCAACAACTTGGAGCGTATCGTCTTGTCCTATAGATGTATCACAACGCTTTTTTGATTTTTATTTTGATGCTTTTAGTGAGATTGAATTTGGAAAAGATCTTTATAATAGTAAAATAACTCTTTATAACAGAGATATTAGGGAAAAGGGGGACGAATTTAAAGCTGAAAGTTCTTATTTGATTTCAGGGCATCCAGCGTCCCAACCTCCTGTTAATGGTAAGATAGTTATAGGGAGTACCATGGATTTTGATGCTGGTGTTCAAGATCAAACCATGGGCGTTAGCAAAGGTTTATTTTTGGTAATTAATCAAATAAATCGGCAGGGTGGATTAAAAGGCAAGTATATCAAAATGGTACTTCTTAATGATCAAGAATTGCCCCTTAAGGCCAAAAAGAATGTAGAAAATTTAATAAAAAATTATAAAACAGATATTTTAATTGGGCCTACCGCGACTCCAACTTTGGAAGCTTATTTAGATAAAGTGGAAAAGAAAGAGGTGTTAGTATTATTTCCAATTACAGGAACGATCTCTTTTAGAACAAATAAATATCCTTACATCATTCATTTTAGAGATTCTTATACTAATGAAGCAAAAGCTCTTATGGAATATGCTTATAAAGTTTTAGATGCAAAAAAATATGCATTTTTTCATGAGAGCGGTGCTTTTGGGTTAAATGCATTTAAAGGCGCAGAAGAAGTTTTAAATAAGTATAAAATTACCAATTATGTTAAAGCTGCATACGTAAGAAATACTACAAATTTTTCGGATGCTATAAAAAAGATTACAGATTTTAGTCCCGATACTATTATTTTGCTTTCTTCAGGTATTGCTACTTCCGGTTTCATTCAACAAATAGGGGTAAATCATTTGGTGCAAAAAGTTATATTAGGTCTTTCTGATAGCGACCAAGAATATATTAAAGATTATGTTAATAGAAAAGGCATAAATTTTGTTGTTGCAAAGATTATGCCTAGTTTTAATAATTTAAAGTTACCTATAGTAAAAGAATTTAGAGATTTAGCAGATGCGAATGATTTTGCTTTGGATAATTTTTTACTTGAAGGTTTTATTGGCGGATCTATAATGTTAGATGCTTTTAAGCAGATTGATGGAGAAATAACAAAAGAAAAAGTTTATTCAGTAATTTCTAACTTTAAAAACTATTATTTAAAAGGGTTAATTTTAACTTATAATCCACAAACAAACGAACTTACAAAAGACAATGTTTGGCTTGAAGAAATGATGCAAAAATAAGTTATTTATAATTTATAAAATTGTTAAAGATAGAAATCTAAATTTTATTCAAATAAATGCAACTTCAAAACAATTTGAAGTTGCTCGTCTTAATATTGCTTATTTCATAAGTTCTAGATATATTTTGTTATAAAATTTAACCTTTTAAATCTTTACTAAGAATATAGGAAATATTTTATGGAAAAATTACCTGATATTAAAACTAATTTTGCTGAGTGGTATCAAGAAGTAGTTTATAGTGCAGAGCTTGTTGATCAAAGTCCGACAGCAGGATGTTTTGTTATCAGGCCATATGGATATTCACTTTGGGAAAATATTCAAAAAATTCTTGATGAAGAGATCAAAAAAACAGGTACTGTAAATGCATACTTTCCTCTTTTAATTCCTGAATCATTTTTTAAAAAAGAAAAAGAACATGTAGAAGGTTTTGCTCCAGAGCTTGCAGTGGTTACTCATGCTGGTGGAAAAAAGTTAGAGGAACCGTTAGTTGTACGTCCTACATCTGAAACTATAATTTATTACATGTTTGCCAAATGGATCAAATCCTGGAGAGATTTGCCTCTCAAGGTTAATCAGTGGGCGAATGTTGTTCGCTGGGAGATGAGACCAAGAGCTTTTTTGAGAACTCGTGAATTTTTGTGGCAGGAAGGGCACACAGCTCATGAAACAAAAGAAGGAGCTACTCAAATGGCACAAGATATGCTCCACATTTACAAGAATTTTGTAGAAAATTATTTAGCTATTCCAGCAGTTGCCGGAATTAAAACTGAAAATGAAAAGTTTGCTGGAGCTGATAGGACATTTGCAATCGAAGGTTTGATGAAAGACGGTAAGGGTTTACAACTTGGTACGTCGCATGTACTTTCTCATAATTTCTCCAAATCATTTGATATCTTATATCAAGGCAAAGATGGAAAAATGGAATCTCCTCACTGTTCAAGTTGGGGAATCACTACAAGACTTATTGGAGCTATAGTAATGTCACACGGAGATGAGAAAGGTTTAGTTTTCCCTCCTAAAATTGCTCCATTTGCGGTAGTGATAGTTCCTATTTTTAGAAAAGAAGAAGAAAAAGCGGCGGTTTTAGAAAAAGTAGAACAGCTTACAAAATCTTTAAAAGACAAAAATATAAAATTTTATGTTGATGCTGATGAAACCAAAACTCCAGGTTCCAAATTTTTCCACTGGGAACACAAAGGGGTCCCTCTTCGAGTTGAAATCGGCCCAAAGGATGTTGCAAATAATAATTTAGTTTTGGTAAGCAGGGTGATGCTAGAAGGTGAAAATCAAAAGAATATTATTTCATTTGATAATGCAGCAGGGTCTATCGAATCAACACTTCAAAAAATTCAAAACCAAATGTTTAAAAATGCAAAAGAAAATTTAAATAGCAACTGGAACCAAGCGGAATTTTTGGAAGAATTTGGTCCAAAACTTGAAGCAAGTAATGGCTTATTTCAAGTTGGTTTTTGTGGCAACAAAGAGTGTGAGTTAAAGCTCAAAGAGTTTAAGGCTACAACAAGGTGCAGACTCGCTGAGAAAAAACATGCAAAATGTTTCGCATGTAAGTGTGAATCTACAGGGGATGTTTTGGTTGCAAAGGCATATTGATTTGTGAAGACAAAAGGGGAGTAGAGTGATAAGAAGTGATGGAACTTATTTAGCTCATTTTGAAACCTATTTATTGACTTCTAAAAGAGTCTCTCAAAATACTTTCCTCGCATATAAACAAGACTTAAATCAATTTTTAGATTTCTTATCAAAAAAACAAGCTTCGATAGAAAGCTGCAAAGTTTCCGATTTAAAAGAATTTGTGAAAACCCTCAAAGATGCGGAGCTCAAAAATAAAAGTTTAGCTCGTAAAATATCATCTTTAAAACAATTTTTTATATTTTTAGAAAATCAGTTTCAACTACCTAATAAAGCTGAAAACTTATTAATTCCTAAAATAGAATCCACCCTTCCACTCTACTTGACAAGCGATGAGGTTGAAAAACTTTTTGAAGCTACTACTACTGATAAATCAATGAAAGGGATTCGCAACCAAGTAATAATTTTCCTTTTATATGCTAGTGGAATGCGGGTTTCCGAACTTATAAACTTAACTGTAGATCAAGTACATTTTGATACAGGTTTCATTCATTTAGTTGGAAAAGGTAACAAAGAACGCACCGTTCCAATACCTCTCAATATTTTAGAACTTCTTCGATTTTATCTTGATAAGGTTCATAGTAAATTGATACCAGTTAGTGTAAAAGATAATCAAGATTACTTATTTCCTTTTTGTAGAGAGAAGAAGGTGAAACATCTTTCGCGTCAGATGATTTTTATCATTTTGAAAGATTTGGTTAAGAAAGCTAATATCAAAAAAAATATTTCGCCGCATTCACTTAGACATTCGCTTGCAACTCATTTACTAAAAAATGGTGCAAATTTAAGAACTCTTCAAACATTGCTTGGGCATGAAAGTATTTCTACTGTTCAGATTTATACCCATGTGGAAACTAGCCATCTTAGAGAAGTTTATGATAAAAAACATCCAAGAGCTTGAATGATTTAGTTTTACTTTAAAACTTCACCGGTCATTTTTTGCCAAATTATTAAATCAAGCTCATCGAGGGGTATTTTAAAACCTTTTAAAATCTTTTCATATTTTAGATAGTTACTTTTTGTGATTGTTGCTGGAATATCTTTTATAAATTCATTTTGTTTTAGAAATCGTAAAATGTGACGATCGATAATTGCTACATCGGCAAAACCCACATTTCGTAAAAAATGTGATGCTTCTTTAAATCCTAAGCCTTTAATGTTTTTTACCAAAAATTCTCGTGCAACAGGCCCTTTTTTATCAAAAATTTCATCTTTGATAGTTATAAAAGATCTTGCTGCAATAATATATTCTGCTTTTTTATTATGAAATCGATGGTTATGCTTTCGAATTGTAGCGCTTAGTTCTTCTTGAGGTTTTTCTGTAAATCCTGAATTTCCCATTTCTTGCTGGATCGCAAGGGCTGTTTTTGCTTTGGAGTTTGCAGTTAAAAGACAAAAACATAGTTCGCTAAACCATTCTTGAGTTGTTTTATCTTTGAAAGATTTGAATTCTGCTAGTCGCTTTTTTATTAAATTATTTTTAATAAATTGGGATTTAATTTTTTGAATTTTGTTCATTATTCCAGCATTTTTTGAAGTTTTAAAATAAAAGAAATTTTATCTAAAAAAATTAAAAAAATCACTTTTTAATTTTGAATCTAGTTAGGAAAACATATAAGGTCGGATTTTAGTCCGACCTTATATTGCCAAGTTTATTTATATTTGCGCTAGAGCGTCTTGCAAAATTTGACGAAATTTTGCATCTTCATTTATGTATATTAAGGTTGAAATTTTGTTTTCAACTATTCCTCTTATATGTCTTTTCCTGTAATCATCTTTAATTGCTGTAACTTTGTCTTTTATAAATCGGTAAAGATCTAAAAATAAATTTCTAAGTTCGGGATCTTTTGGAATTGGTTGATCTAAAAAATTATCGATGTTCGGATATTCAAAAATATCTAATTGAGTTGTAATAAGAGTATCTTTTATCCATTGATAAAAATATACAAATAAAGGTATAAATTCAGGTTTTTTTGGAATTGAAATTTTTAAAATATCTTGAATAATTATATTTTTACTATCTTCATGTTGTATTGTTGGAATAATGCCTTCGGTCCATTGGTAGAATTTAAAATTAGAAGGTTCAAATTGTTGTTCTAAAATAGCTGTAGTAATTTCAAATTTTTCGTCATCAGTAAGATTATTAAACATACCGAATTGTGGATCAAATATTTTAAAAATATAAGAGTCTGTAGCTTTCCAGAATTTATGTAGATTAATGTAATCATTTTTAGGAATTTTTTTATTATAAAGAGTTCTGATTAGATTGATTTTGAATTCTTCAGGAATATTTTGATCTTTGACCAAAATCTCCACAAAAGATATTACATTTTCAGGTGTTCTTAAATTTTGCATAAACAATGAAAAAAGTTTATACATAGTTGGCAGATTTAACTTTAATACTTCTGTATTTCCGAATAAATTAAGAAAAACTGTTAAATATAAATCTTCATATAAAGATCTAGTAAGATTTTTAGTTTTTAGAAGTTCAAAATATTTGATGGAACTTTCATTTTTAGTTGGAAATTCTAGTATAAAGTGCCCAGGGTTAAATATCCAATTAATACTGAAGAGCTTAGCTTCTTTTTTTTCGATGTAGATGTTTAATGTAACATTTTTATCATTTTCATCTACATCAGGATCTTTGTCGAATTCTATATTTGTTATTTTTACTTTTTCTAAATTAAATTTATTTTTTAAACTTTCTAGTTTTTCTTTTGCATTTTGGCCTTCTATCCCTGGAACTAAATTTAAAATAATATTGAGCATATTTTTAATACCGGCATTAATATTGCATTTAATATCACAATAATTAATGTTTGGTAAGTTTGAAACAATGTTAGCCCAATCATTATGAGCTTGTTGAGTATATACGCTGTTCAAGTTATGTGTTTTAAAAAAAATTACTAAGTTTGGATTTGTGCCTATCTGTTCTAAAATTGAGAAATCAAAAGTTCTAGTTAAAGGATTAAAGATTAAAGCGATAAAAAAGTTCAAAAGGGAAGTTTCACCACAATCAGGAAAGACGACTCCTTGAAAAATAGTCTCTCCACTCATTGCAACTATATTGGGAAGGGGATTTTCAAAAATATCAAATCCGAAATATGTAAGAGCTAAATTTTCAAGGTTATTAATAACAACTTGAGGAGAAGATGTTTCTTTTAATTCCAAATATTTTGTTTTATCAAATTCTTGCGGTTTCATATTTTGTTGCATTATTGCAACGAAATTTTCCTTTGAAGGTTTAGGGCTAAGTAGAAGTTTTAATCCTTTTCCAGGAGATAATTCACAATTAATGTTTTCATTAAATAAAATAGATTTGTTGTTCAAAGTTAAATAAATACCCCAAAGAAGATCGATAAAATGCTGCGGTAAATTAGATTTTTTCCAGTTAAAAGCAAGCAAAATAAGAGTTGTCAAATAAGAGGGATAAATATGATTTTCTTCTAGTATTGCACCAATTAATGATTCTATAAAAATAGTTTTGAATTTTTTGTATTCTGTATTGTTTATATAAGATTCTTGTAGTTCTTTCTTTAAAGATCGGTTCAGTATACCTTTTTTTGTTTTAGTTTGATGTGAAGTGTCCAGATTTCCTAATTTAGTTAATTCTTTTTCTAAATATTTTTTAATATTTTCTTTAATGATGGGAGTGTTAGCTTGTTCGAAGGTATTGATAAAAATATTGAGATTTTCTCTTAAAGTTGAAGGATTATTCCTGTTGTTTTCTATAATTGCGATTAAAGCACCGACATTTTGAGGTCCCAAGTAAGTTGCGATTTTAGTAGGCAAATATGTGGTGTCAAATGTTACATTATCATGGTGAATGAAGAACATTTCATGAACTAATTTAACCATAGCATGATTCGTATTACCGTATCTATAAAGATTTTCTAAAAAAGGAGAATGCCAAATAATAGAGCCCCATGTTGGTGATAAATGGTTGCTTCCAAAAGGGAAATCAGTATTTTCAGACTTGAATACATTTTGAAAAGTTTTGATATAAGTTACTGAAAGTTCGCCTGAAATAGTTGTTGAAATAAAACAAAATAACAATAAAAATTTTAAAACCAATTTTTTCATCAAATTTCTCCAAATTTTATAAAACAAAAAGATGTTTTTAAATTAGTTTTTGGAGAGCGTAAAAGTCAATGAATTGCTGTAACTTTCTCGTTTTTATTGTGTTCAAACTTAAGCTAAAATTAATATAAATATAATTGTGAACAGTTTAGTGCGGATTTTTTGCTTTAAAAGGGGGCGATATGAATAAAAACCTACTGTTTTCCGGCATAGTGGTATTGTTAATTGGATTGTTTTTTTCAAATCGATATTTATTTACAGGCATTGGTGATCCATTAAAAGTTTTGTACGAAAGTAGTCAGTCAACTATAAATAAAATATCAAACGTACAGGTTTCAACAGATAGTGGAATATCTATTTATGAGTTTTTCTCAAATCCTAAAGCGCTTATTCCTCAAACAGAAATTTGGGATACAAAGAAAAATAGCGCCGTACCTTTGCAACTTGTTTTAGGAGCGGTAGATAAATTTTATTTAAATAATGAGGCTTTTTCTACAGCAAACAAAACGAAAAAACTATTTTTGGTATATAAGTTAGATAAAAGTAATAAGGATATTTCGAAAAGGGGGTTGTTTGTTTTGTTACTTCCTAATTTACCAGCAAATTATTCAGTTCAAAGTCTTGATATGATCAAAGGGATTACAGAATTTAATAGTAATTTTTATTTTCAAGGCGAGATTATAGAAGTGACAAAAGATAAAATTGTAACTCAATATCAAAGTCAAACTGATAATAAAGTAATGCGCGCTACCTACAAAGTAGAAGGTTTTATTTTTAAATTAGATAAGGAAGAAGCTGCTAAGTAAAAAATTATAAATTTTATGTAAAGAGAGACTATATTAAAGTCTCTCTTTTTGTTTTAAAGTTGGCCAAATTCTTTGATTATTTTTATAATACATAAGTTAAATTTTTGTTTTAAATTTCCTAAATGTTAAAAGGGATTTGGTCAGATGCTAAAAATGGAAAATAAATTTAAAGTAGAGCAAAAAGATCTTTTTGCTCTACTTGCTTCGATGCAAACTATTTGCAGTAAAAAAACAACTTTAGATGTTACCGAATTTATCTTGTTTAATGTTTCTTCTAAAGAATTGATGTTGAAAGCTACAGATTTAGAAATTAGCTTACGCGCAACTATGGAGCTGGATGAAAACTTTATCGACCAAGCAAGCTTTTTAGTTTCTGGTAAAAGGATTTTCGAATTAGTTAGAGAGATGGAAGGGGAGATTGAGTTTACAATTTCACCTACAAATATTCGATTAAAATCTAGAAGTGTTGATCTTTCATTAAATATTAGAGATGCAGCAGACTTTCCTCCATTCCCAGAAAGAATTGAAAATTTGATGGAAATGGAATCTTCATTTTTACTTAATCTACTAGCTAAAGTTTCTTTTTTAATTCCTCAAAACCATTCAAACACGGCACTAAACGGAATGCTACTTGAAGTGGATGAAAATGGAATGGCAATGGTAGCAACAGATGGACATTGTCTTGCGAAAGTAGAAACAAAAAAATATTCATTACATGAAAACAAACGTTGGTTGCTTCCAAAAAGAGCTACAAGCGAACTTAAGAAAATATTAGAATCTACCGATTTGAAGAATGTATTTTTAGGGGTTTGTGGTAGTCAATTAGTTTTTTCTGGTCCAAATTTTAATTTTTTCTCCAAACTTTTGAATGACACTTTTCCAGAATATAAACCAGTTTTGAGCAAAGAAGGTTTTTCTCCTGCCGTTTTAATAAAAGATGATATTATGAAATCTTTGAAACTTGCAAATTGTCTTTTGGCAGGACATTTTTTATCAACCAAATTTTTGTTTCAACCAGGTAAATTAGATTTATCTTTGCAGAACAAAGAAGTTGGAACATTGGAAGAGTCTATAAAAATGGATTCATTTGAAGGAGAATCGGTAGAAAGTCGTTTTTATTCTCCTTATTTGTTAAACGGTCTTTCAGTTTTTCCTGATAAAGATCTTTCATTTTTTATAAAAAATAGTAATAAGCCAATTATTTTTGAATCAAAGCAAAGTGAATATGAATTTGCTTTTCTTGTGATGCCGGTTTCAGCTACTCAACAAAATTAGTTTGAGAAAAAGTGACTATAACAAAAATTAAGCTTAGAAATTTTAAATGTTTTCAAGATCAAACTTTTGACTTTGATAGCAAAATTGTTTTTATAGAAGGACAGAATGGATCGGGAAAGACTTCAATTTTAGAAGCGCTCTATTTTGCTTGCTATTTGAAATCTTTTCGACTTTGTTCAAGTCGCGATCTTGTTCATTTTGAGGAAAATCACTTTTTTATTGGTATAGACTTTGCTTCACAGCAATCTGATTTTACAAATCAGATTGCTGTGGGATTTAAAGATGGAAAAAAGGTTGTTAGGTTAAATCAGCAAGAAATTAGGTCTTACAAAGAAATTGTAGAACTCTATTCTATAATCAGTGTCGTAGAAGATGATTTACTTTTGGTAAAAGGCTATCCTGATGTTCGTCGTCTGTTCCTAGATCAGGCTCTATTTTTTGATTCGTACGATTTTGTAAATAAATTGAAACAATACAAACAGGTTTTAGATAATCGAAATGCTGTTTTAAAATCTTCTTCAATGCCAAATTTGGATATTTTGAAAGTTTGGACCCGGCAGCTTTGGGAGCTATCTATTGTTATTCAAAAAAATCGTATGACTTATTTAAATTTGTTAGAACAAAAGGTTAATGAATATTTAAAAAAATATTTTAATGAAACCTTTTTTATTAATTTTGAATATAAATCTAAAATTAAAATTGGAAGTGATTTTGATACATTTTGGGATTTGTATTTAAAAAGTAAATATCAAGAAGAAACCAGATTTTCACGTTCTGTCATCGGTGCTCATTTAGATGATTTTATAATTCACTATCATGGAAATGCAGCACGTTTTTTTGCATCTCGTGGCCAACAAAAATTAATTTTATTTTTAATCAAAATTTCACAAGGTCTAATTTTGGCTGATAAGGGTAAACAAAACATCGCTTTTTTATTAGATGATTTTTTAACCGATTTAGATCAAATAGTTTTATCTAAATGTTTTTTTATGATTACAGAATTAGATTTTCAATTTTTTTTAACTTGCCCAATTAAATCTTTTAGCGATTTTCAAGATATTTTTCAAAAAGACTATCAATTTACGCCTCAAATTATTAAAATTTGAAATTGATAAAAAACACTATAAAATTAAGGTTTTGTTGATACCTAGTGTTTTTTGCTGAGATTTTTTGAATTTAAAATTATTAATTGAAAATATTATGTTTTTTGCCTTATTTTAAATAGATTTGTGAAATTACATTTGACATTCCAATGGAATATATTACACTTGTTCTAAGGTTTAGAACCTAAAATTTTAATGGGCTTCATTACTACTCTCCTTTTTCCGTCATGCAGGATTCATTCCTGCGTGGCGGTTTTTTATTTATACTTGTTTTTACTCAAAAATCATAAATAAATGAGCTGAAAACGGCTAAATTTAATTTTTATGTTAATTCCTTATTTGTTTAAGACATTCATTATTTAACATAATTAACATTATCGGCCTTTTTCTTGACCTCTCTACTTTTTTATTTTCACGTTTCTTTTGATTTTTTTTGATTTTTTAACGTTCTTCAATATTCTGTGACAAGCATCTTGCTTTCACATCAGCAGAACAAAATAATATTATTTTTAAAATAAAAAGGAATGTTTTAATGAATCTAAAAAACCTTTTAAGCCCTAAGTTAAGCCTAATCTTATTGTTAGTTTTTAAAACTACACCTACTTTTTCTATAGGTTTTGGGGGACGCTACGTTTCTGCCCCTCATTTTTCGGTTTCACATGCATCGGTTTCACATGCACACGTTTCAGGGCCACATGTCTCAGGGGGACCGCATTTTTCTGGCGGAAGTCATTTTTCAGCACCAAGCCACGTACGTTCTTATACTCCCCTCGTTTCGGTTCGCCCCCCCAGCTCCACCTCATATAACTGCGCCTGTGCATGTCGCAATGCCTCATTTTAATCCGGCAACTACCTCTCATTTTACCGCCCCACCTTCAATGCCATCCATTCCTAATTTTACAAATCTCCCCATGCCTTCTTTACCCAGCGTTCCTAGTGTTGCCACACCGCAAATACCTACAATTCCAAACATAGCTCATGCTCATGTTGAAGCTATTCAAAACTGGGTACACTCTCTAGAAGAACGTTTAGAAAAAATTGAATTTCCTCAAGTTCCTGAAGATCAAAGACGCCCTGTGATATATCCAAGAAGACCGATGATGGGTGTTTTTATCATACCTAGTTCTTCAGCATCTTCCTCTTATAATCCAGAAGAAGCGGAAATCGTATATCCTCAATACGAGCAAACAAGAGCTGCCATCTTAGCTGAAATAGCAAGGCTTAACGCACAAGAGCCGGTCATAGTTCAATTAATATCTCAATGTCTAGAAGCAAGTCCCATCTTCGCAAATAGGTTTCAGGAGATTATTCGAAATTTATCAACAATAAATGACGCCCCCGTGCCTTTTTTGCATAAGATAATTCATTATATGAATGACGATAAAACTGATGTTTTACTTTTATGTAGCATTATTCAAATTTTAAAATTTAATAACCGGTTAGATTTTCTCCAAGCGGTTAATGTTTACAAAGAAAATGCTCTCTTCCAAGCTCTCAGAGATCGAAAATTATTTATCTTGAACGCATTGTTAGATTTTCATCCAATCTTTAATAGAGATGCTAGAAACTGCCTAAATCAACCTCTTATTTTCGTCGCTGGCCAAGCAAAAGATGTTGCAGCAGTTTGTCTATTAAAATCAAGAGGGGCTTTTGAGTTTGTAGATTCTAGAAATCCTAGTGAAGATCCTTCCGCTATTGGTGGCGAAGAAATAGAATATATCTTACATCCATGTGCTGGCGACTGCAGACATTGTTGCGCTATGACTGGTTATAATTGTGAAAGGTTTTGGTGCGGCTTTGCAGATTGCTTCTGCAACTTCTTATGCTGCAAAGGAATAACGTGCGATGATGATGATGATGATGACTAAATTTTATCTAATTAATTTGGCTAATCTATTATTTGTTTAATTTTGCCAAACAACGCAATAAAAAACGAAGAGTATCAAAAAATACTCTTCGTTTTTTATTGGAAATATTTAATTACTATTTTATTTATTAACAGAACAATTTTTAATTTTTTTTGAATAGCGATACATGCAAAATCCTACCGGAATTCCAATCATAATCGGTGAAGCATGGATTAACCGCGTCCAATTGTTATCACCTAGCTTTGTTGTCCATGTAAGATAAATCAAAATGCCAACCGAAATGAAACCAATACTTGCTATAAAGAGAGAACTGTACTTTTTTTTGCGCAAGCTCTGCACAAACACTGCTAGGATAGTAAGAAAAAATGCAATACAAACGCCTAAATTTGTAATGGCAACAAGAATAGTCACGCTTGGAACACATGTAACAAGCAGTATAATTAAAATTCCGTGAACAATAGCTGCGTTCGAAGGCATTCCGCTCGCATTAAGTTTTGATAAAAATTTTGAACGAAATAAAAGTCCACATTTAGCAAAAATATTGATATTAGTAATATTGTTTAGAGCTGCTCCATACGTTGTATTCATATAACTTAACATCATATCAAAAAGAAGAAAGGATGAAACTATAGCCGAAGTCACAGCTGAGAATCCCATAAATTTAGGAAATGCATGAACCCCTTGTGATGCTAGCGCAACGCTACCCATAATCTGTAAAATTCCTAAGTGAAATACTGTATACAATAAGACAGATGTTGAAAATGCAATCAAAATAACCTTAAATACTTGAGCGGTTCCACCTCGAATGTGATGCCCAATATTGCAACAACTTTCAAACCCTAAGAAAGAAAATAAAACTAATGGAATGGTTCCCGCTAAATCGCTTATTCTATCTATTTGATAATCAAAAGAAGAATTCCAAAAAAAATAAATCACTCCGAGCATTACAAGAAGCGGTATTAATTTAAGAAGAGTTATCATGCTTTGTATTTTACCTATCACCCTAATGCTTATCATATTTAAAAGAGTAATGATTAAGATAAAAAAAACGTAAAACACTATTGGATATTCTTTAATAAAATTAAAACCAAGTGGATTAATTAAAAGATCTCTAATTCCGCTAGTAATAGTTGCGACCGTTCCCATGTACCCAAGCAAATAAGCCCAGTTGGCTATAAAGCCAAAATCTTCACCAAGCGCCGCTTTACAATAATTATAAAAACCACCCTCTCCTGGGAAAATTCGCGCTGCATTAGCAATAGTTAAAACAATTGGTAATAATAATAATCCTGCAAGTATCCATCCAAGAAAACTTAAACCGCCTGCCTGTTGGGCCATTAACGGGGGACTTAAATAAATTCCACTGCCAACTATTATATTTATATTCATTAGCACGGCCGAAACAAACGAAATTTTGTGCGAATCTGACATAATTTATCCTTTTTAATTTAACCCTATAAAACAAAAACCCCCGACTTTTTTGGGTCGGGGGTTTACACTTTTTCAATTAACTTTTGCTGTTATGGTGTACACCTATCCCGACCGCAAGTATGGGCAAATACTTGAGAGTTAGAATTAATAGACGCAAAGGTATAATTGATTGATGAAAAACAATCGGAATTTGCAAGAATGTAAATTAAATTTAAAGAGATTGTTTTTTGCATAGTTTTATTTTGCTCAATATACCTTTATAAAAACACCATATTCACAATAGAAGCAAAACTAGCATCCTCTTTTTAGTAAGTCAACAATTAAAATGCGACATTTAATTATCTAATGAATTTAGCTAACCTGTTATTTGTTTGATTTTGCCAACGGCCTTGAAATCCTATTAATGCTTGTTTAATTTCTTTTGGCGCAAGTTGTGTTATATTTATTTACTAATAAAAACAATAATGTTAACGCATGTTAAAAAAGATTAACTAAGGATTAACAAATGAAAATAAAAAATTTAGCTCTTATAATTGTGGCTTGGGGTTGTTTTGAATTAACATCCATCTTCGCTGGGGGTGGCTTTTGGGCACGTCCTTGGCAGCGAGACAATAGCTATGTCATAGAATCTTCCCTAGCAATGGAGCGCGCTACTGCTATTCGCAATAATAATATTGATCATCTGCGCGATAGGGTACAAGCTTTTGAAAGCAAAGTGGCGCACTTAACATTATCTTCGCGTTCAGAAGGCATTTCGGTAGGATCTGAATACAAATTAGAAGGCAACACCATTCTTGGAGAAATAGCTACATTTGAGAATGAAAACATAGTTACACTTGAAATAGTACAAATGGATCCAATAAATTTCTTGAATGTCGCTCAACAAGAAAGGATTAGAGCGTTAAAAGCAAAAGTAGAAGCCATATTGCAACACCTTTCAAACCAATAAATTTTAAGTTAATTAAATTTTATCTAATAAACTTTGCTAATCTATTATTTGTCTGATTTTGCCAAACCCCACAGAGAGTTATAGCAAGAGCGTCGGAAACGTCGCTCTTTGCGTTTTTAAGAACATTCTGAAGTTGTGGAAACATACATTTCAGCGCAAGCGCAACCTGATCTTTTGATGCGCCACCAAATCCCGTAAGCGCTTGTTTAATCTCTTTTGGAGCAAACTCTGTAATGTTCATTTGATATTGATCTGCAAGCAAATATAAAATTCCTCGTAAAAAACCAAGCTTCAAAAATGTTTGAGCATTTTTACCAAGAAAAGATGTTTCCAAAACTATGTCTGTTATTTTTATTTGAATTGCTTTTTGATTAAAGTGATTGTAAAAAATTCCAACCCGCTTTGAAAGTGTATCTTTTGGATTCATTTGCAAATAATTGCATTCGAGAAGATATGTTTTATTTTGTTCGATTTTTAAAATTGAATATCCGGTGAAGTGAAATCCCGGATCAACGCCCAAATATACTCTACTCTCCATTTTACTTTTCCTCTAAATCTCATCCCCGGTCAAATCTATAAATGTTGTGGTTTCGCCGCTAAATCGAACGTAACATGATCCGACAGGACCATTTCGCTGTTTTCCAATTATAACTTCTGCCAAATCTGGAGTTTCTGTATCTTGGTTGTAAATAACATCGCGATAAACAAACATGATTACGTCACCGTCTTGCTCAATAGCTCCGGACTCTCTCAAATCTGAAAGAATTGGTCTTTTATCCATTCGAGATTCAAGCTGACGCGAAAGCTGTGAAAGCGCTAAAACGGGAACATTTAACTCTTTAGATAAAGCTTTAAGAGATCGTGAGATTTCGGAAATTTCCTGTGTTCTATTTTCATATCGAGTGTTACCACGAATTAATTGTAAATAATCAATCGCTACAAATTTAATATCGGAACGCGCTTTGAGTTTTCTTGCTTTTGCGCGAAGTTCCATAATCGAAAGGGAAGGAGTGTCGTCAATATAAATTGGATATTCTGCAAGTCTTGCCGCCGTATTAGTTAGCTCTACCCATTCATCAGAGGTAATCATTGCATTTCGAATTCGTTGATGTGAAATGCCGGATTCTGAGGAAAGCATACGCAAAACAAGTTGTTCTGCTGACATTTCTAAAGAAAAAACGGCTACAGCACTTCCCTGTTTTGCGGCATTCACAACCATGTTCATTGCAAGTGTTGTTTTGCCCATCGAAGGCCTTGCCGCCAAAATCAATAAATCGCCACGCTGCATCCCTGATGTCATTTCATCTAATTTTGCAAAACCTGTTGGAACGCCAGTGATTCCCTCTCGTTGCCCTCGAACATTTGCAAGATGCTGAAACGTTTTCTTCAGCCAAACATCTAACTGCACAAAAGTTGATGCTGTTTTTTTGCTTGTTATCTGAAAAATTTTCTTTTCAGCAGAATCAAGAACATATTCGATTTCATCTTCTTTTTGACTATAACAAGCTGTAAGAATTTCTGATGCGGAATTAATTAAATCGCGCAATATCCGCTTTTCTTTAACAATATTTGCATGCTGAACGATAAAACCTATCGCAGGAATATTTTCTTGTAATTCAATCAAATACTCAATTCCACCTGAGCTAGCCAGGGCACCTTTTTTTTCAAGCTCGTCTTGTAGCGTTAATAAATCTATTTTTTTATTTTTTTGCGAAAGATCGGTAATCGTTTGAAAAATCGCTTGGTGCGATTTCAAATAAAAATCTTCAGATGAAAGAATATCTGATATTAAAGAAAAATTTTCGTCATTTAAAAGTATAGAAGCTAAAACAGATTTTTCGGCTTCAATGCTTATCGGTAAATTTTTACCAAGCGAAGAAGTTTCAAAAAAGTTATTGCCGCCGCCTTTTTTGCTTTGCAAATCTTGCACAATTAACCTTTAAAATTTAGTGCGAAGCAGCTTCGATTACGACTTTAACTTCCAATTTTACTTTAGAACTTAATTTTACTATTACGGTGTATTCACCAACAGATCTGATAGATTTTGTAATTTCGATTTGTTTTTTATTTACCGAAATATTTCGTGCAGCAAGTAATGTAACAATCTCATCTTCATCGATAGATCCATAAAGTTTGCCTTTGTCATTTACTTTCTTTTTCAAAACAAGAGTTGTTTTTTTAAGTAAATCAGCAAGCATTGCAATTCTACTTCCAGCTAAACTTTCTTCGACTTCAATTTTATGGCTAATTTCTTTTACTCTTTCAACATGATTTGCGGTAGCTAAAACTGCAGCCTTTTTAGGAAATAAAAAATTTCTTGCGTAACCTTCAGTTACATTTTTGATTTGGCCTTCTTTGCCTACATTTACTACATCTTTTAACAAATAAACTTTTAACATTTGTACACCTCACCTTTGGTAAATTTAATTCTAAAATTATGAATCAAACTTTATCACAAAAATAGTTAGGCTACAAACATTAAATTCGTTTTTTTAGCTCTCTCTTTGATAAAATTTTTAGATCATAAAGAAGAAAGATAATACCTGATGCAAGAATGAATAAAGAGTAAAAATAAAACACAGTCTTTTCATGTCGCAAAAAAGTTATCCACCCAGATTTTGATGGCATCCAATAAAGCGGAAAGACTCCTAATATGGTAAATAAAAATGATGCAAAAATTAATTTCAAAAACATTCGTGAAGAATCATTTTTATTTATAAATTTAGCTTGCAATATTACAAAAACTGCAATAGCCAAAGATAACATTGCAATTTGCCGACCATTAACTTCTACATAGTCATAAAGTTTTAACTCTGCTTCATAATTTTCAATAACATAAAAAAAACAAAAACCTACATTAGAAATAAATGCAAAAATACCTGCATAAAAAGGAAGTTTTAACAATGGACAAATTTTTAAATAATCGAAACCAATTATCGATTTCCAAACAAAAATCCATCCAACAAATCCAAATGAATAAATCATCAAAGCCAAATAATCAAAATTAAACATATAAATAATTCCTTAATTAAAATTATTAATACAAAACATATTATTAAAGTAATTTTAAAGGTTTTAAAATTACAAAATCAAATATCTTCGTTAATTTTGAAATTTTGTAACTCCACTAAAATCTATATAAATAATTGAAACTCCTAATTTAGCGGATTTGAATGCTGCGTAATTTGTCATAAGTTTGCGCAAATATGAACAAAACCAATCATCATCAACAAAAGCTAAAATCACTTTATTTTGTTTAGTTGCAAAAGGTATAAGCTGCTTATCGTTTTGCCAAAAAAATTCGCTACAAATGCGAGGAATCCCCTCACAATTATCATTTAAAACAAATGTTTTTGTTGAACTTTTACCTTTACTTAACGCAATTTTATTTTTTAAGAAAAAATCCGCAGCGAAATTAAAATATGTTTTCCAAAATTTAGATAATTTTTCACCAAACGGCATCATAATGGTTTTATCATAAAATTGGATTATGCGACCTTGTTCTATGACATAAACAGATTGAAAATATTTTTCACCTTCTTGCCGTTTTGCTCCGATAATCAATTTTTGCTTTGGTAATAATACTTTTTCTACTAGATTTAAAACTTTTAAATCATAATTTAACACAAATGGAAACATCGACTCTGGTGCAATAATTATTTCATTTACATTGTTGTTATACAGCCTTTTATCGCTGTTTAAATATTTTATTTTACAATAAATATCCCCTGCTAATTCTGCTCTACTTTTATCTAAATATTGTGAATGCGGTTTTAAATATAAAAAATCACAATTTATTTTTTCTTTATAACTTCCATTAAACGGCAAAAACACCCATGAAACCATTTTTAGAAAAAATTTAAAACTTGATAAAGGAACAACCGGCAAAATAAAAGGATATCTAACATTCTTACCAATAATGCGGGGAAAATAATCTGCCAAAAATAAAAAATACAGGTACCAACCGAATAAAAATATAAAAATCTTCAATGCTCTATTTTTAAATTTGTCTAAAAACAATTTAAGTAAAATAAAGAAAAAGCCAGCGGTAACCGCCATCAGCAAAACAAGCACAAAATAAATTAAAAATGCTATAAACTTACTACAATCCGCTTTTGTAGAAATCAAAACATAAACCCAAAAAAGATTCCCCCCAAAGGCTAAAATCCCCCACCCTAGCCCAACGTTAAATAATCTTTTTAGATTTAAGTTACGTACAAAAAAGCTATAAAGTGGAAACAAAAAAAACAAGATACAAAACCCACAATAATCAGCAACCCAATAAGATAAATTAAATAACGCTGCGGAGAGTAAAATACGAAGTAAAAAGCTCATTTTCTTCTGATTTTGCATCTTTAAAAAACACACAAAAAATTACACATAAATTTTCTTTTTCTTTGGTCAAAAAAACCGATAATAAAAACTTATTTTTTACTTTTGGCAAATTTTCAATTTTAATTTGGCAACTAACATCATTTGCAATTTTATCAAAAAATTTATCTTTTTTATTTTTTATCTCTTCAAGCACACCTTGCCCATCCCAACTGATTGCCCCTTCTTTCTGCAAGATTTTTTCAACTTTTGCAAAATCTCTTTTTATTATAATTAAGGTTTTATCCAAGATCATCTCAGTAATATAAAAATTGCGATAGAAAGTCTCTCGCTCAAAGCATATTTGATATGAATAATTAATTTTTTGAAATGTTATCAAAGAAAGCAGTGCTAAAACAGCGCTAAAAATTAAAACATATATTAAAACAAACGCATCATTTTTTTTACAAAATTCGGTTTTGCAAAGAAACATAAAAAATATGCTCTCCCCTTTTTTCGAATTCTAAAACAACTTTCAAGCCCAAAATGTTTTTTTGCTCAGACGCAATTATCGGAATAAAACTAAAATTTTTTACATTGTAAGATAAAGTATTGCTACTTTTATCAACCCATTTTTGCGTACTAAAATCATACATTCCCTCGTACTTGATTAGCTTTTTATCTTTTATATCAAAGCCCAAATCTTTAAAACTTAAATTTAACTTTTCATCCAAAAATTTTTTCCTAAAAACTTTGTTTTCAAAATCCCATTCACTTGGATATTGAGATGCGCTCAAGCAATCTCTAAAAATCAAATCTACTGCCAATTGCTGCGAAATTTTTTGGTCAAGTAAAGATTGCAAAATATCGAGATTCTTACAAAAGAAAAAAAGCAGATTAAAGACAATCAAAAATATAAATACTGACAGCTGCAAATAAATCAAGATTTCAATTAATGTAAAAGCTTTTTTACTTTGCATTATTGGCCATTTTTATCTTATTTGATTCCATATTTTCTCTCACCAAATCAATTTGCTTCATACTATTATCTATTGAATATTTAATTTTAAAAATAGACAGGTAAATGTTACCAATACCAAGCAAAATGAGTGATAACACAAAAATACAAATCAATAGCTCAATTAATAAAAATCCATTTTTTGATTTTTTAACCATAAATAATTTCTTAACAAATTTTTATATTTCAAAATTAAAAAACTAACGTAAAGAATAATTATTTAGGTTTATAAAATCCACAATATTGACTTTATTCCGATTAACCAACTAATTTTGATGAAGTAAAAAAACAATTAAAATATAAAAATAGGAAAATAAAAATGAACAAAAAAGTCTTAATTATAATTTTTTCATTTTTTAGTTTTGCTTTAATTTTTGAATTTTGCATTTTAAAAAGATTACAAGCAGATCCAACTGAAGATTTGTCCACAGTGCAATTTGCACCTGAAGATGAAGCAAAGATAAAAGAAGAATATAAAAAAATGTTCGGAGCAGACTTATCGGAAGAGGATTTAAGAGAAGCCGAAAAATTCATGCAAGATCCGGCAAATCTGCCAATAATCGAAGAAATAGCCAAAGGAATAGAGCAAGAAATACAAAAGCAGCAAGAAACAGTAGCTCCAAAAGAACCTGAAATTATCCCCCCCCAAGAACCACAAGGAACAAAAGAAGATGTTGAGGCTGAAAAAGAACCTTCTGCTGACAAAGAAACTTCAGAAGAAAAAGTTGAAATACCACAAGATAAAAAGACTAACTTTTTACAACCCTGGAAACCTGTAGTAAAAAAAGATAAAGATGCGGATAAATTAAAAAAAGAAAAAGATACCCCAAAAACCCCCGAAAAACCTTCCCTTCCTAAACATAAAAAAGAAGCTTTCGACTTTTACATCGGTCAGTTTAAAAATGCATTAGCATCAGTCAAATCAAATATTGCAAATTTAGATGTATACAAAAGAAGCCGATTAAAGATTTTTGAAAAAGAATTAAACAGCATAAGTACGTCGATGGGGTCAATCCAAAATGACGAGATTTATCAAATATCTTTTTTTAATGCCAAATTCAACTCTTTAAGAAGTAAAATTTTAGAATTTTTAAATGAGTTAAAATCAATCGATCAAGATTTTCAAATTTCAGCAATGCAAATAACAATTACACCGCCTATATCCAAAGAAGAATTATTAAAACAAGAAGCTGGAAAAGAACAAAGCTTGCCGACCGAGAGAGGTAAAAAAGAATTTAAACCTGCATATGAAAGAATTAAAAAAATTGAAGAATCCGCAAAAGATACCTCTATTAAAACGCAAGAAACGCCCAAAACAGAAGACGCGGCTCTAGCAACCGAAACATGGTATCAACGAATAATAAATGCTATCAAAAATGGATTTATTACAAGTTGGGATTTTATAAAAAATATTTTTAGCAAAACTGCAATCCCAAAGCAAACCTCGGAACCCCAAACAGTTAAAGTTGCTGTAAATGATCCAACCGATGAATCGATAAAACAATTAACAACACATCCACCATTTGTAGGAAAAGAAATTTTAGATCTCCCTACAAAAAATAAAGCGCCAAAACAATCCGCACAACAAGCCCCTCAACCATCAACTGAAAACATTGTAAAAATGGCTTTAAATCGAATCCGAAAAACGTTAGAACGATATTTACCTATTTTGGATAAAGAATTAAAAGAAGTAATAAAATTTTCCAAACCAAAAGTCACAGAAACTAAAAAAGAAGTTGAACAAAAAATAAAAGCGGCTGAAGAAAAACGAAAAGCGCGTGAAAAGAAAACTCCTTCTTCTGGATATTATAATTATCCTTCTTACTACTCTAGTGGATCTCCTGGAGGCTACAATGCTCCTTCCTATGGTGGTTATGGTAGTGATTATTATGGCGGAAGTGGCAGCTCTTATCCTTCTTACAGTAGCCCAAGTTACAGAAGCGGAGGATATTCCTCCGCTTCTCCTTTTGATGATAAAGAATCTAAAGACAAAAGTCCCAAATCTCCAAAAGATGATAAAACATCGGTAGGTGGTAGCATAGGTCAATTACCAGCAGCTGCGGATAAAAACGCAAAGGAACTCAAAAAACCTGGTATTGGTGCATTATTGCCAAGAGAAAAAGAAGTTAGCGACGCTGAACTAGCGGCAACAGAAAATGAATTAAAAGAAAAAATTTTAGAATTGATTTCAGAAGCATCAGAAGAAAACTCTGATATCAAAACTTTATTAAAATCTGCTGAAACTAAAGCTGCATCAGAAAAAGAAGAAACTGAACGAAAAACAAAAATCGATAACAAACTAAAAATTTTACAAAAATTAGAAAAGAAAATATCTAAACAACAAAGTAAATTAGAAAATCTACAGAAAAAGTTTAAATCTGCAAGTCATAAAGAAAAAACTGAATGGCAAAAAGAAGATAAAAAATTTCAAGAAAAATATGAAAAATTTCAAAAATCACTTCAAGAGTTAGGCGCATCTTTAAAAGAAGCTAACGAGAGAAAAGCAAAAGAAGCTGCTGCGCCAGTTGCACTTCCAGTCGTAGCACCATAAATCACAGCATAAAAAATAAAAAGCGGCGTAAGAATAATTTTCTTACGCCGCTTTTTGTTGAGTAAATTTATTTATTTACAATTTCATCACATCGACTACAAATTCCATCTTCATGTTTTGTCTCACTCCACTGCCAACAGCGAGGACATTTTACACCTTCGGCATGCTCAACTTTTAAATAAATCCATGGTGAACTTGTTTTTGATAAACCTTCTGAATGTAAAACTCTTTGAATTTGCGAAACAATAAATAAATCTTTGAAAAACCGTTCGACAATTTCAGTTTGCTGTAATTCCAAAATAAAATTTTCAATCATATTAGCTTGCTCATTTTCCAAATCTAGATAAAAAGTTACTTTAGCCTCGAGCGAATGACCGATGATTCCTTCCGCACGCTTTTCTTCCAAAGATTTTAAAATAGTATTGCGAAGCTCTTTAAGTGATTCCCATTGTTTTTCTTTTGTCATTTTAAACAACAATGATTCTTCACTATCTTTGGAATAAGCGGTTGGAACTTGGGAAAATTTACCTGCAGCACTTGATTGAATTTTTAGCGCTTCCCAAATATCTTCAAAAGCCATCAAATCTTGCAAATGAATCGAATCTTTTTTGTCTTTTTGGTAAGCATCTGAAATCTCTTCTGCCAAAAATGAAAGTATTGGCGCCATTAATCGTGTCATAGAATCTAAAATATAATAACAAACCGTTTGTGCAGATTTACGATTAAGCCCATCTTTTTTATCTGTATAAAGCCTATCTTTTGCAATATCCAAATAAAATGCGCTCAAATCGTTTGCGCAATAAGCACTTAAATTTTGAGAAATTTTGATCAAATTATAGTTTTCATAAGAATCTCGAATTTCTTTTTCAACTTCGCTATGCCTTGCAAGTGCATATTGATCTATTTTAAGCATCTTATCAAGCGAAACTGCATCTTTTGCAAAATCAAAATCATACAAATTTGAAATCAAAAATCTCGATGTGTTTCTAATTTTTCTATAAACTTCTGAAACATTTTTCAAAACAACTTCGGACAAAATCATATCTGAATCATAATCACAACTTGCTACCCAAAGTCGCAAAATATCTGTGCTATATTTGGTAACAATATCAAAAGGTGCTATAACATTTCCGACCGACTTCGACATTTTGTGCCCTTTTACATCCACAACAAATCCATGAGTTGCTATAGCTTTAGTTTGCGCCATATCATTCATGATCATTGAACAAAGCAGAGAACTTTGAAACCAGCCTCTGTGTTGATCTGAACCTTCAAGATATAAATCCGCTGGAAACTGTAAATTTTTTTCCGATTTATTTTGCAAAACTGCAAAACTACTTACACCGGAGTCAAACCAAACATCCAAAATATCTCTCTCAAGATCTAAATTTTCAAAATTTGAAGCATCACCGCAATGAGGGCATACAAAATCCGATGCTAAAATCTTTTCATCGATCAAAGATTTCACAGTCATCTTATCCCAAAATTCAATTCCAATTTTTTCAACTTTATCCGCAACTTTTCCAATCAATTCGCCATTGATAAAAGCATTGTCACATTTTTTGCAAAGAATTGCGGCGATTGGCACACCCCAATTTTTTTGACGCGAAATACACCATTCTGCCCTACCACCAATTGTTGCTTTAAATCTTAATTTTCCACTTTCAGGATAAAAATCTATTTTGTCTGTTTCTTTGAGTGTTTTTTCGAGTAAATTATTTTTTTGTAAATTGCAAAACCATTGTTTTGTTGCTCTAAACATTAAGCCATTGTGACATCGCCAGCAATGTGGATATGAGTGTTTTATAGAGGCTTTATGAATTAATCTACCAAGTGACGCCAACTTTTTAATTACCCAAATTTGGCCATCAGTTATAACCATTCCTTCTAACTCTTTTGGATTTATCTCAGATGAATATTTTCCATCAACAGTCAAAGGAGAATAAATTTCAATGCCATTTGCAACAGCTAGAAGGTAATCTTCTGGTCCACACCCTGGCGCCATATGCATACATGCAGTACCATCTTCTAATGTTACAATTTTATCATGCAAAATTGGTACTTCTAAATTATCGATAAATGGATGTCCTACTTTTTTAGTAGCAAAATCTGTTGTATTAACTTTTGCTAAAATTTTCTTTTCAATTCCAAGTTCTTTGCAAATATTATCCGCCAAAACTTCTGCTACAAAAAACGCTTTGTTATCTTTGCCTTCAAGTAAAACATATTGTGCATTAGGATTTAAAACCACAGCGCGATTTAATGGAATCGTCCAAGGAGTTGTTGTCCAAACAAGCATCCCGATTTCCAAATCTTTAACATTCGAAGCAACTTTTGAAATTGCATCTGTAGTTAGTGGGAAAAATATATAACATGAAGGGTCAGATCTATCTTGATGTTCGATTTCAGCAGCTGCCAAAACGGATTGACAATGAAAACACCAAGGAACTGTTTTTAATTTACGTTCGATATAACCTTGTTCAACAAATTTTGCAAAAGCACGCAAAATTGAAGCCTCATAAGAAAAATCCATGGTTAAATAAGGATCATTCCAACTTGCAAAAATTCCAAGTTTTTTAAATTCATCTCGCTGAATATTTATCCATTTGGTTGCATATTTTCTGCATTCAGTTTTTATTGCAACTCTATCTAAATTAATTTGGCCTTTTTCTTTAAGTTCTGCGTTAACTTTGATTTCGATAGGAAGTCCGTGACAGTCCCATCCTGGTTTAAAAGGAACATGAAAGCCACTCATTCTTTTGAATTTACAAACTATATCTTTGAATATTTTGTTGAAAGCATGACCCATGTGAATAGAGCCATTTGCGTACGGTGGACCATCGTGAAGAATAAACTTTTCCTTGCCAATATTTTTTTCTAAAATTTTTCCATCCAATTTTTCATCTTCCCATCGCTGCAAAAGTTCAGCCTCTTTTTGAGCTGCGTTTGCGCGGATAGAAAAACCGGTAGTTGGGAGATTAAGCGAATCTTTAAAACTCTTTTTTTCTTCTAAATTGGCCATACATTTTTCCTTTTAAAATTCAAAGTTTCTTGCAACAAAACAAAGATATTTTAACAATTTTTAAAAGGAAAACCAAATTAACCAAAAGGTATTCTATTGCCCCTAAACAAAAAGGAGCATTTCTTTTCAGAAATGCTCCTTAAAATAAATCTATCAATACTTATTAATCTTAATTAAAAGTCTTGTTGTTCCGCTGCTTCGCCGCCACCACACTGTATCAATCTAAGCCTTGCAACTTCTTCTCGTTCAACTTTTTCTCGCTGTTGTGCAAAAATCATTTTTGATCTTTCAATTACATAATCTTCACGAGGAGC
The DNA here is from genome assembly GCA_003511165.1 of Candidatus Dependentiae bacterium. Taxonomy (NCBI): domain Bacteria; species Candidatus Babelota bacterium. Next base: position 59,262 of record DOJW01000007.1, on the reverse strand, counting down.
TGGAGAGCTTGGAACCGATATTGCTGGTGAAGAATCTCCTGATATGCCACCATTCAACTTTACTCTATTCAACCGATTAACGTAAAGAGGAATAAGACCTCTAGAATATTCTTTACAATATTTAGAACAAATAGAACAAAGCTCCCTTGAATCAAAATTGTATATTCTTAATATCTTATTAAATATTTTGAAATTAGAAACCACACGGGACTCAATAAAAGATATAGGAAAAAAAGGAGCACAGGATAATGTATAAATCATTTTATTTATCTCGTCTTCAATTTGATATTTAGTTAAAACTCTTGAAGAATCTCCAAGTTGCATTAACATCAAGCGAGGAATTTCTGTTTCATTAGGCTCAACTGATAAAAAATCAACGGTCAGATGTTCATTCATCAACTGTTCTACAATCGCTACTTTTTCATCCATAATTCTATTTTTAAATTCAGTAACTAAATCAATTAATGGTTCTATATTACTAAAATAAGGAGCCAAAACATCTATAAGATCTTCTTTATTAAAATTATAAATTCTTAAAATTCTATTAACCAAAGATAAACGAGTTGAAAGTTCATTTGGTGAAAGCATTAGATGATAAGGAGCACTACTTAAAAAGCTTTCTATAGATAATTTTAACATTCTCTCTAAATCATACTTAGTTAATATAAAATCTATTTTACTAGAATCACCCTCTATTAAATTACTAAGCGAACTTAAGGCTGAAAATGTTAATTCGTCTGCAACATTAAATCCTTCTGCAGAAGGAATAGGTAAAAGAGCATCTCTAATAACAGTTATTAATTCTTTTCTTTTTTTGTTCATAATTTCGAATTTAAATCTATCAATAAAAAACTCCAAACCGCGTCTATCACTAAAGTATTGTGCAAAAACGGCTACAAGATCTTCTCTTCTAAAATTAAAATCTTTCAAAATTTTATTAAATGAACATAAAAAATTAAAGGGTGGCATAACTTGATGAGTATGTGTAAAATAATTATCTGGGTAACGATTTTGACCCAATTCAATCATTCTTTCTAAACTTGACCTACTTAATTGAAAATTTCGATTGTTTACATCGCCTTCAAAACAACAATTAAATATGCTTAATGCTTCAGATGTTTCTATCCTATTTTCTTCAACCGACAAAACAACATTTTTAACAGTTTCTTCACTAAAAAGTGAATTCATTGGCAATAAACTCTGAAAATTTATTCCTAACGCTAAAAATAAAGATAAAAATAATTTTTTCATAAAACTCCATTCTTCTAAATTTAATGCTATGTGTAATTTGATTTTAATTAAGTCGCGATTTAAGACGCTTTGTTTAATAGTTAAATAATACACTTATTCTACTATTTCTATAAAAAAACTCTAGATACCCTACCTCATTTTTTACAGAAAACAGCAAAAAACCATTTAATTTACGATGATAATTGAATTTCGCTACAGATTAAAATACAAAATTTGGCATTTTTTGCATTTTTACAAATCTATTTAAATTTTAGAAATATTTAGAAATCAAAATTAAGAACATTCATTTTAATCAAGAATCAAATGCTTCTGATGAACGACCATACTGCGGCAAGTTAGCAAATACACCCGATGCTCTTCCATCTGAAGCCCGTAAAGCTAGTTTTTCTTGTGCTAATTGATTAAATATTTTTGCATTTCTTACTAATGTATTTTCTTCTGCCAAAGCATCTAATGCAAGCTTGCGCTGCAAAAAAGCATGCTTTTCTCTTGACTCAAGTACAAAAGGATCCTGTCCTGGAATGGATCTTGGTTGAGACAGCGGCTCTGCTGATTCAACATTTCTGCCTACACATAAGCTTAAATTATAAACAAGTCCAGGTAACATGTATGAATTTCCTTTACAATATCTAGAAAGAACAGCATGAAGATCATTTGAATCAAAACCATAGGTTCTTAATTTTTTATTTAACAACCTTAGCTCGGTTATGACAGCCCCTTCAATTAAATCGATTCGAGAAAATGACGCGATAGACAATTTCATGATAATTTCATTTAACATAAATCCAATTTGCTCTGACCTTAAAGGCCTCGATACCTGCGCTTCTGGTAAAACATCTAAATCATTTGGATCCGTAGATAAAATAACCGGAATACATCTACTAATGATTTCTTCAAAAATAATTCTTTTTTCATTAATAATTCTACGTTTAAATTCGTTTATCAAAAATGTCATATAACCTGTATCTTCAAAATAAGGAGATAAAACTTCTTCCAAATCCGTTTGATCAAAATTATAAATTCTCAAAATAAAATTAAATGAAGACAAAAGATTGAAAAAATAATCCCAAGTATGCGATCTACGAAAATATGAATTAGGAAATTTTTTTTCTATTAAACTAAGCATTCTTTCAATGTCTAACTTACTCAATTTAAAATTTATGCTAAGAAAGTTGCCTTGAATACAATCTCTAAACAATCTAAAAGCGTTTGCCTTTTCATCATCCGAAATATTTAATCCTGCTTCTGATGGCATAAATAAAATAATACTTTCAACAGATTGACTAATAACTCGCCGAACCTCTCTTCTTTTATCAGTTATAATATTTTGCTGAAATTTTTCTATCAAATCTTTCAAATGAATTCTAGCAGATAAATTACATTCATTACCCAAACCATAAACAAAAGCCTCAACAAAATCTTCATTTATAAAATTAAAATCTCTCAAAATTTTGTTAAACGAATTTAAAAATAAAAAGAAATATTGATCACAATGAGTATGTTCCAAATAATTACCAGGAAAACTACTTTTTCCCAAATCAATCATTCTTAGCAAATCAGATCGACTAAGCATACAATCCGCATGTGTAAACCCATCTTTAATGCAATCTTTGAATAAGCTTATAGCTTGCGATATCTGTTGCGGATTTTCTCTTGTTGATAATATAAAATTAGCAATAGTTTGTTCATTAAAAAGCTGAAAACCTGGAAATAAACTTTGAAAATTTAGACCTGAAATTAAAAGCACAAATAAGAATAATTTTTTCATACAACTTATAATTTTTTTTAGAGATAGTTAAATAGAATAAATTTGCCATTGATATGCAAATTACGTGATTTTATTAAAACTTTCAAACAATATAAATGATATTAATAGAATTAATAAAAAAATTATCTAAAAACTTTCTATCATTTTTAAACGATCTTTATATCTCTTTTCGATGTTTTTTTTGGAATGCCACTCTTTTAAAACTATAGAAATAATTTTAAGAGCTTCCTCTTTTGAAACAAAATCTGAAGGTAAAACTAAAACATTTGCGCCATCATGGCAAACAACAAGCTTGGCAACCTGCTCATTCCAACAAAGTGCTGCATAAATTTTTTTAAATCTGTTCGCAGCAATCGACATTCCAACACCAGAACCACAGATCAAAATTCCAAAATCCGCCTTTTTATCTAAAATCTCTTTGCATACTTTTTGTGCAAATAATGGATAATCACTTCGAGTATCATTAAAAGCGCCTATATCACTCCACGCTATCGCAAAATTATCTGCGAAAAGCTCTTTTGATTTTTGAATTATTTCGATTTTTAAAAATTCTTTTAATTCAAAACCACGATGGTCACATCCAATAGATATCTTCATACGCTCCTAATGATTTTGTTTTTTTAGTTTTCTTTTTCTCTGAAAAAAGTTTTTTATCTATTTTATCTTGCCACTCGATCGCACATTGCTTATCTGGTGAACTTATAACCATTTTAAATTTTGCACCTTCTGCAACATACAATTTACCAGTTGTATCTTTAGCCGGAAATTTAAACAAATATGTTCGTCTAAATGAAGAATAAATATCTCCAAAAAACGACATTATTTCTGAAGGAATAGGATCAACTTCTATTCTATCCACTGGAGCTATACGTTGCCCATCTTCTGTCTCAAGATAAAATGTCCAAAGCGAATCTTTGTCTGCAAGAGATCTATTATCTTCATCATAAATCTTTGCATGAATATAAAATGATTTCCAAACACGATTTTCTTCAAACTGACGTCTCATCATTGCAACTTTAAAATTTTCATCTTTTCCATTTTGCCAGCAATAATTTTCTGTATAAAGTTCTCTCATATCATCAGACATGTACAAAATAGAAAATTTTGCCTCGGTTGAAAATTGATCATAAACACTTTGAGATTTTAGATTTTCTGCGACTATGTCTCTATCTATTGCTTTCTTTTCCCCCTGAGGAAACTCATCTTTAGAAACATCGTAATATTTAACACAAGAAGATAAAAATAGACAAACAAAAACAAAACTCAATTTTGCAAAATCAACAACTTTAAAAGAAGACATTGCATGCCTCCGAAATTTTTCAAATTCATAAAATTTATATTTACAACAAGTCGGTTTAGTATACTAAAGTTATACAAAATAATAAAAGCACGACAAAATGAAATAAAAAATTATCTAAAACAAAAGGAAATACTATGAATTTTCTAACTCTTTCCATAGCTTGGAGATACATAAGATTCAAAAAAAAAGATAAAAATATTTCGATCATGATGAAGATCTGTTTTCTTGGTATTTTGATCGGATCTTTCGCCTTAATGATGACGCTCATCATCACAAATGGATTCGAAAAAGCAATCCATGAAAAAATTCAAGGTATAAGCGCACAAGTCATAATCAACTACCCTGCAAATAAACTTGACCCTGCTAGCCTGCGCCAAATGTTTGCAAAAGATTTTTCATCACAGGTCGAAGACTGCAGCGGAGGCAGCGACCGTCAAATAATTTTAAACCATGATAAAAATCAAACTCTAATTTTGCTAAAAGGTGTTGAACCAGCTCATGAACAAAATGTTACTAATATCTCATCCAAAATAATTTCACACTACAAAAATTTAGAAGGGTTATTAAAAGAAAATCAAATAATAATCGGTGAAAAAATTGCATCTGCTTTCAAACTCAAAGTTGGCGATACCGTTTCTGCTTTGGTACCACAAGAAGGTACTAAAACCAAAATTTATCTAAAAAAAGTTAATATCATTATTGCCGGGATTTTCAAAGTAGGACTTGAAGAGTACGATAGCGGATGTGCTTTTTGCAATTTAAAATTTTTAAATGAACTATTCGAAGAACAAGGAGCAGATCAGGTTTCACTAAAACTCAAAGAAGAAAATAAATCTTTTTTATTTAGTTCACTTTTTACATTAAAATTTTATAAAAACTTTTTTGCAAATCTATTTTCATACAAATCGCAAACAGATTTGATCTTAGAAAAAATTAAAAAGCGATTACCTGGATTTAATGTTCAAACATGGCAAGATCTATATCCCGCCCTTGTCTCTTCTCTGAAGCTTGAAAAATATGGAATGTCTCTATTGCTTGCGCTGATAGTTCTTGTTGCAAGTATGAATATGATTTCGCTTCTTTTTATTTTGATCCAACAAAAAAGACGTGATATCGCCATTTTCAAAACAATGGGAATGAATAACAAAAAAATTCAGAATATTTTTCTTGCGATCGGAATGACAATAACATTTTTGGGAACTTCTTTAGGATTATTTTTCGCAGGAATTGCCGGTTATTTACTTGAAAAATATCCAATTTTTAAACTTCCAGATGATGTTTACTATGTTTCACACCTTCCAGCAAGAATGGATATTGAAATTTTTATTGTAGTTTTTGTTTGCACAATTTTGCTTGGATTTTTGGCAACATGGATTCCGGCAAAACGAACAAAGTTTATTAAAATTACAGAAGTTTTAAGAATGGAATAAATTTAAAAACAAACTTCTAATTCATCATCTAAAAATTGTTGTTTCAAAAATATAACAATTTTTAGATCGTTTGTTTCATGTAATTGCCTATTTAAAGAGTCCATTATTATCATGGATGGATTTACTGGATAATTTAAAATTGCAACCAAAAACCAATGATCTCCTGTATTACAAAAAAAGAATGTAATTTTTGATTTATCATTTATAATTTTGTCTTTAATAACATTACAAACTTCTACAATATTGCTTCCTGAAAAATTTGTACCTACTTTATCTATTCTCAAATCTTGTACCGAGCCCCTAACAAAACATAAAAAGTAAAATTCACTTTCATTACAACTTCTATGCAAATTTTCCCAAACACAGCCCATCCCATCATTCTCCAAATAATTAATATTATTTTCATTGGTTGCACTTGGACATAATATTTGAAATGCAAATTTTTTACATATTTCTTCTGAGTAAAAATCTGGTTGTATTGCCGGCAAACCTTTTTGAGCATATGCGCGCACCGATGATTGATCATAAAATTCTTTAAATTTCACAAAATTATAATTTACAGGAGAGAAAAACTTTGAGAATTGTTCTTGTAAAGGAATTTGTTGAGGTTGCTCAACACAATTTTCAATCATCCAAGCATTAAACAAAGCAAAATAACCGCATAACCATCCATTTGGTTGCCTAATACTTCGAACATAAAATATTCTAGGATCTTTAAAAGGATTTAACATTAAAATATTTTCAGAATTAGACCGAAGAGCTTCATTTTCGTCGAATAAACTTGTAAATGTTCGTTGTTGCTCTTGAAAACATTGCTCTAACGCTTGAGATAAAAACTCATCTTCCTTTTGTTTTTCCTCTTTTTTACGCCTTTCATCCGCAATACTCAAAGCTACTGCTTTTGCTATATCATCATCTACTAAAGATTTTTTCAATGATTTTTCACGCTTAAATTTAGATCGCCCAAGCCCCTCGGGCTGATCATTTTCATCTCCAAAAAGCATTTGAGGATTTGAATATTGACTATACAAAGAAAGTTGTCGTGGCGCTTGCGAATTTGGTAAAATTTTAGGCTTTGGAGCATCTACAACTTTAACTTCAGGATCTCCGCATGAACACAAAATTAGACAAAAACCTATTGCCATCAAAAATAAAAATGTTTTTAGATATAAAATCAAATTAGAATTTTTTTTCACAAACAGCTCGTCTTTCAAAAACGCTAAATTATCGTAATTTAATTGATTTTATAAAATAAATAAGTTATCAACAAACGGTAGTATTAAAAATTGTCATAATTTCACAAAAAAGTTAGTTTTTTCAATTTAAAAAAGGTTAAAAATGCTTAAACCAACACTAAAAGATTTGATTTTACAGGAAAACGATACTGTTTTTTTAAGAGCAGATTTAAACGTCCCTCTAAAAATCGGAAAAATCGTAGAAGATTATAAACTTCAATCAATTTTACCTACCATCGATTATTTATTAAACAAAAAATGCAAAATAGTACTAGCATCACACCTCGGACGACCAAAATTAGAAAACAAAAATTTCAATATCGATCAATCACTTTCAACATCGATTTTTATCGATTGGTTTGCAGCAAAAGACTATAAAATAAAATATTTATCAACGATCGATGAAACTCCAACTTTTAACGATTGCGATATTGTACTGCTTGAAAATTTACGATTCTTCAGCGGCGAACAAAAAAGCGATCCACAATTTGCAACAAAGTTAAAGAAGCTTGCAAACTTCTATGTAAATGACGCATTTGCACTGATACATAGAAATGACACATCAATCACTCTCTTACCCGAGCTTTTTGAAAAAAATAAAAAAGCTTTTGGCCTACTCATGGAAAAAGAATTTAACAATCTTCAAAAGATAAAAAATAACCCCAAACAACCATTTATCCTAATTTTGGGAGGTAACAAAGTCGCAGATAAAATTCCTCTCATCGAAGCTTTTTTGGATAAACCACAAGCCATTCGCCCACAATCAATCTTAATCTGCGGCGCTATGGCATACACTTTTCTTAAATCTCAAGGACAAGAAGTCGGTAAATCGTTAGTTGAAATTGCATCACTTGAAATCGCACAAAACATAATGCAAAAAGCCAAAAATCAAAATGTGAACATAATTTTGCCAATCGATAGCTATGGAAGCGAAAATTTGCAATCACAAACAAAAATTTTAATAGATCACAAAAATTTTCCTAATAATTTAGCAGGTTTTGACATCGGACCTAAAACAATAGAAATGTTTTGCAACGAAATTAAGTCTGCGAAAACAATATTTTTAAACGGAACAGCAGGCGTTTATACGCATCCCCATTTTGCAGCAGGAAGCAGAACTATTTTAGAAGCTGTTGCCACAAGTGATGCTTACACAGTGATTGGCGGCGGGGATGGTGTTGCAGCAGCTTTTTTGTTTAATGTCGCCGATAAAATTGACTATCTCTCCACAGGCGGCGGAGCAACTTTAGACTTTTTAAGTAACAAAAACGAAGATTTTGTAGCAATTAAATCTATGCAAAAATAAGCAAAATTTTATTAATCAACCAAAAAATATCAATTTTCACTGTTTTTGATCATTTTCCCCTCACCCTGTTGAACTTTTTACTAAAAACTTTAGCCTAGTAACAAATAATAACAAATTGAAAATTTAAAAGTTGCTTCGTGGGGGCATAAAATGTTTAATTTTAAAAAATTTAATTTAATAATGCTTATCTTTGCATTAGGTATTTCAACATCGATTCCACTTCAATGCGGAAAAAATCATCCATTTTTATCCCATTTAGCGGCGTATTTTGTAAAAACACCTGTAAAAATAGTTCCACAACCATCACGATGGAATTGGAAAACTTTAGCATACGCATCATCTGCCATTGGAATAACTTTAGCAATCGCAGCAACTGTTAGATGGTATTTCACATCCAGCAAAAGTGTATCTAAAGCCGTTGATAACGCGGCCGAGGTAACTAAGCAAGTTTCTGAGTTATTAACAACAATGAAACAACTTGTACCTCCAATCAACACGATTTTACAACAATTTGCCGAAGTTACTCAAGAAGCTAAAAGCTCTCTAAGAACAGGTAATTCATTAATGCAACAAATATCTGGATACAATACTCAAGGTATTATTTCTAGAACGGGTGGTTTGGCTGAATTGGCAAAACCAACAGAAAAACCAACAACAATTAATGGTATAATGGCAGAAACTCAATTACTAATGAAATCACTTCAAGTAACAAATGAACGCTTACAACAATCTTTGGGCAAACCTAAGCCCGATGGTAGTGGAACAGTAGCTTATGAATTAGAAGAAATGCGTAAAGCTGTCACAGAAATGATTACAAACATCAATAAAATGACAAAACGTTACACTTTATTAGCAGGATCACCACAAACATTACAAAAAGATGGTAACCTCGCTGCAAACTTACAAGAGCTAGCCGCAAGTCAAAAACTATTACAAACTCTTTCCGCACAACTTGCCGCAAGAACTGCACATCCGCTAGCATGCCCAGATGTAAGAGCTCAAATTCAAACTGAACAACAAAAAAGAGCAGCTAATAGACAACCCGACAATCAACAAACCTTAGAAAAAAGGTATCATTTATTTGAAAGTTTAATTGCCCAAATTGAAAAAAAACATTCTGCAAAAAAGATTACAAATCAAAAAGCAATACAACTTCTTCTAGAATTAAAACAAATGATTGAAAAATATATATCAGATCAAAAAGAATTAAATAGTTCTTTAAAATTTGAAAGTTTTGAAGGACTAATAACGATAATTTCTAATTACAAACAAATCATTGAATGTGAATCTCAAGAAACTCAACAACCTTCAGCTTAAAACCCGATTTCTCTTCCGAGAATTAGCAAAGAAATAATAAAGTTGTTTTGCAATCTCGCTGACAACAAAATAGCAAATTCCAAGCATTACTATTATCCAAATATCTTTGGGCAGAGGTCGAACAAAAAACAATAATTTTTGACCGACAAAACTGAATGGCAAAACTATTGCTGTTAAAATTGTAAAAGCAGAAATTCCAATCAAAAAAGAACTTGGACGTGTTGCACGAGCAAAAAAATGTGTAGTTCTCAGTGAAAAAATCAAAGCCACTTCTGTAAATGTACTTAAAATGAACCACATCGTTCGCAATCTATCAACGCCACTGCTATAAAATAATCCAAAAAATATAAAGTCAAAAATAGAACTTGCTAATGCCATAATGAGTATCAAAAAGATTGATGCGCTAAGTTTATTTAGTTTTGGTTTTTGCAGCTCTTCGAGATCTATACTATCAGTTGCAATAGCAATTAACGGTAAATCGGACAAAAGATTAAGTAATAAAATCTGAATAGGAAGCATTGGTAAAAATGGAAAAAGAAGAGATATAAGCGCCATCGAATAAAAATTACCAAAATTGCTTGCGATCGTTACTTTGATATATTTATTAATATTTGAAAAAATTGCCCGCCCTTCCTTGATGCCCTTTATCAAAACAAGCAAATCTTTTTTGAGCAAAATAATATCAGAAACATCTTTTGCCACATCTATCGCACCTTCAACTGCAATACCAACATTTGCAGCTTTAAGCGCAGGTGTGTCATTCATTCCCTCACCCAAAAAACCTACTTCATATTTTGCTTGCAGCGATTCAATAATTTTATACTTCAAGCTAGGAGAAATTCGTGCAAAAACAGCATACTTCTCGCACGCTATCGCAAAATCTTCCTGTGATAAATTTTCCAAATCTTTTCCTACCACAGCAAGCGAATCATCGGAAATTAAATTGATATCTTTTGCAACTGCGCAAGAAACATCTTTCGCATCACCGGTGATAATTTTGATTTTTACGCCCAAAGTTGCAGCTAGAGTTGTAGTCTCTTTTGCTGACTCTTTTATAGGATCATAAAAAATAAAAAATCCAATAAATTGCAAGTCTTTCAAATACTCTAATTTTTTAGAATCGTTATCAATTTTTTTAATAGCAATTCCAAGAGTTCTTCTACCATTTTGACCGAATTTGTTTAATTCTTTTTCAATCGATTCTTTGGAATAATTTTTTAAAAAAGAACTGCAAGAATTTAAAAGCAGTTCTGCTGCGCCTTTAACAATTAAAAATTGCTCTCCTTTTTCATTTTGCACTTCCACACTGCTTTGCATTTTTACAGGATCAAAAGGATTTTCAGCAATCAATTTAAAATCTTCAACTTTAGAAATTAAATCTTGTTTAGAATAATTAAAAATAGCACTATCAAAACCTGAAATGGGTTTTGTTTTGTTTTTTAAATACGAAGAACTTAATAGACCCTTAAATAAACATTCATCTTTATTTTCTGCAAAAACATCTTCCAAAATCAAAATATTTTCAGTTAATGTTCCGGTCTTATCACTACATAAAATTTCAATATCCCCCAAATCTTGAATAGATGATAATCTCTTCACCAAGACATTTTCTTTGGCCAAAGCAAGTGCACCCTGCGAAAGCGCAAAAGTAACAACAGCGGGTAACGCTTCCGGTACAATCCCAACAAGCAAAACGATAAAAAAGTTTGCAAAATCAATAAAATTTGCACCGCCTTTTATCCAAACATTCATACCAAAAATAAGTAAAATCGTAGAAACCGCCAAAACTAAAACTATTTTGGAAAACTTTGCAAGCTCTCGTGCATAAATACTTTCACGTGAAATGTTACTAACCAATTTTTCGATTTCCCCAAACTCACTATTTTTACCAGTTGCCACAACAACACCGATGCCACTTCCAGAAACTACCGTTGAAGCTGCAAACAAAATATTTTTGTATTCAGAAACATCTCTTTGCTCAGTTTCACCATCAGCGATTTTGGCAACAGGAATAGATTCACCAAACAAAACAGATTCATCTGCAAAAAGATTTTTAGATTCGATAACACGAATATCTGCCGGAACAATATTTCCAGTTTCAAGTAAAACAATATCACCCGGAACTAAAAGAGTTTTATCAATACTTTGAACATTACCATCACGCATTACTTTGGTAGTAAATTTGAGAAATTTTTTAAGATGTTTAAGCGCTAAATTGGCTTTTGCTTCTTGATAAAAACTAAGAAAAACATTAAAAAAAATAAAACTTAAAATAACAAAAAAATTAATATGTTCACCAACAGCAAGAGATAACAAAGCAGCAAATACAAGAAAATATAAAAATGGAGATTGAAATTGTTTACATAAAAGATTTAATAAACCAACCTCTTTTTCTTTTATTTCATTAAGTCCATAAATTTTTAATCGATTAGAAGATTCATCTGACGATAGACCATTTTGAGAAGTTTTCAACACAGATAATGCTTCCTGCACAGAGCAGGAAACCCATTTATTACTCTCCATTTTTTCCTTTTAGTTGAAACTTAGATTATCGCACAAAATCCTAGAAGCATTGCAGAATTTTTTAAAAGTGATTTTGAAAAATCTGATAACTCTGATTTTGGTTCAAAAATAAATAATCCATGATTTCCATGTTTTACATTCCAAGAAAACATTTGTGGATTTTCTATTCCAATATCTTTTGCAATTTTATGAACTAAAACAGAATCATGATCCGCAGAGTTTTTACGTTTTAAGCTATCTTGAAAATAACTTCTCACCTTTTTATTAAAATCCAAATTTGTAATCGCTTCATGAAATGAATTTGGATCTTTCCACAAATCTTCTGCTGCTTTAGAGCAATGATCCTGATTTGAATAACCTGCAACACCAATTAAATGGTCGAAATCTGGATTGTCTACAAAATAAGCCGCATGCTTTAGACCAAAGCAATCTTCGTGCCCTAGATAATGAAGTAATATTTGAGGTAAATTTTGGACTTCGTGATGAAGTAAAATCTTGCTTGGAATATCGGTGACCTTCTGTAATAACCCTTGTTCCATTGGTATATTTGCTTGTGTCATATACCCTCCGCCAGTAACTGTTGAAATATTAATAAAATATATTTCTAAGGTATACATTTTTAGATAGCGAAGCAAGCAACAAAAAATCTAGCAAAAAAGCTTTTAGAAAACCTACAATAAGCCACTTACAATATTGGAAAAGCCCATTCCATGAGATGCTTTTAGTAAAACTAGCGAATTCTCCTCTAGCATACCTTCTAAAATTTTTAAAGCTTCTTGAGAGTCGGCAGCAAAATCAATTTTTAAAGTTAAAGGAGCTGTTAAAGAAATCTCTTTTGCTCTTATTCCAACCAAAATCAATCGATCTATGTTTGGAGTTTTACAAAGTGTTCGCCCTATTTGCCGATGCCAGTACATTTCTTTTTGCCCAAGCTCAAGCATATCTCCCAAAACTGCAATTTTTAAACCTTTAGCTTTCATCTTATTAAATGCAAGCAGTGATTTTTTCATACTTTCAGGACTTGCATTGTAACAATCATTTATTATTATTCCTTTGTTATTTTTCAAAACGTTTTTTTCAAAACGCCCACTTACAGGTTTAAAATTTTCAAGACCTAGTAATATTGCATCCGCAGAAACTTCTAAAACTTTTGCTATGGCCGCAGCAGCAAGGGCATTATGAACCAATATTTCATTATCAACATTCAGATGAGCTGGGAATTTTTCATCATAAATATTTAAAACAAATTTTATTAGACCATTACCACTTTCATCCCAAATCAGATTAACTTTACTTGCGCGAATATTATTTTTGCGTTTAAAACCAAATCGAACTATCGGATGTGAATAACTAAATTCATCCAAAATATCTTTATCACCAAAAATTATTCCGACATTTTTTGAATTAAAGTTTTTAAATATTTTGCGTTTTTCACGAGCAATTGAGGATAAATTTCCAAGACCCTCTGTATGAACATGCGCAACTGTTGTTATAAGCGCAATTGTTGGATTTAAAATATCAACAAGTCTATCCATTTCACCAACACTATTGATACCAAGCTCAAAAACAGCAACTTTTGCACTTTTTTGGATTTTTAAAATATTAAGAGGTAAACCAATTTCATTATTTTGATTTTTATAGGAAGTAAAATGTGGAATATTTGCAGCAAAAAGTATCGAATCGATCATTCCTTTTGTTGTAGTTTTACCAACCGATCCGGTGATACCAACCACAGGAATATCAAAAGAATTTCTCCAATATTTTGCCATTTCAACAAGTTTTTTGTATGTATCATCAGTTGCGATAATCAATTTATTTTCTAATAAATTTTTTGGAAATTTATCTAAATAATCGATTTTATTTTTTTGAATGATTAAACCGATCGCACCATTTTGCAGCGCTTGAAGTAAAAAATCATGACCATCAAATTTATCGCCTTTAAGCGCAAGAAAAATTTCGTTTTTATTAATTGTTCTACTATCAATGGATACTGCAAGTTCACTATTTTGCAAAAAAGAAATTTTATCAAAAGATTTTATTTTATTTGCAAGGCCAAAATAAACATCGTCAGATTTGAAAACATGATCAAAAAATTGATTATCCAAAATCATTTGCAACTCCAAACTTATTTTTATCTAAATAAACATAATGTTCTATATTTTTACACAAAAAAACTATGTCGTAAATTAAGAAACAAACCGATTGTTTTTGATAGATTTTATTGGGATTTTGAAAACACTTAAAGTTTGACAATAAAAGAATGCTACTATTAACTTTCTAGTTGATTTTGTTCTATTAAACACTATAAATATTTTTGGTTAAAAAATTATGAAACGCGGTATTGCAACATTTACGTTAGATTATGGAACTTGTCCTCGTTGGCTATTTGAAAGAATGGTAAAACTAGGACAGGAAATGGTCCGTGTTTTAATAGACGAATATGGCCCTAATGAATTTATTGCACGTATAGCAGATCCTGTATGGTTTCAATCTTTAGGCACAGTTTTAGCATTCGATTGGAATGCAAGTGGCTTAACAACGATTTTAACAGCCGCTCTTAAAGAAGCTATTCGCGGACATGAAAAAGAATTAGGAATATTCATCTGCGGCGGTAAAGGTAAAACATCGCGAAAAACTCCAGATGAAATAGCTCTTTGGGGCAAAAAACTTTACCTACAAACAAATCAAACTGAAAATCTTATTTATAATTCAAAGATGAGTGCCAAAGTTGATAGTGCTTTAATCCAAGATGGATACCAAATTTATCATCACGCTTTCTTTTTTTCCAAAAAAGGCGCGTGGGCGGTGGTTCAACAGGGAATGAACACAGGCAACCAAACCGCAAGAAGGTACCACTGGAGCTCTGAATCTGCAAATGATTTAATTATTGAACCACACAAAGGAATCGTATCGGACCTGAAACTCAAATCACCGGTATTAAATATGACAGCTTTGACAAGTCAACAAAGTAGAGATCTTTCTGTTGATATGGTTGATGCCGGTTACAACTCTGTTATTAAAGACATTCAATTACTTCGCAAACATTCTTCGCGACTTTCTAAAATGATGAGCTTTTCAAATGGCGAACATCAATTATCATTTCTCGAGTTAGCAAATACCGAATTCACAAAACATCCTGTTATCAATGAAGATTTTTCGAAAAGTTTATATTTGGAAAAAGTGCTCGCAAAAGTCTGCGCTAATAAACCAAAGACATACAAAGAGTTAATTGCGCAAGAAGGCGTTGGTCCCAAAACAGTCAGAGCACTCGCACTTGTCGGAGAAGTAATTTATGGAGCCGAACCATCTTACAAAGATCCAGCTCGCTACAGTTTTGCTCATGGCGGGAAAGATGCGACGCCATACCCTGTAGATAAAAAAACATACGACCAAACAATAGAAATATTAAGAAAAGCTGTTATAAAAACTAAATTAACACCGAATGAAAAAAATAAAGCTATAACAAACCTTATTAGCGCAACAAAATAATAGGAAACAAAATGTCATTAGAAAATTGTAAAATTGTTACAGGAGCAGTTCTCATTTTAAAAAATAATAACAAAATTTTGCTTTTTAAAAGAAACATTCCAAACAAAATTGCATTCGGTTTCTTTTGCTTACCGGGTGGAACGGTCGAACATAATGAAACTATCAAACAAGCAATTTGCCGGGAAGCTGCTGAAGAAATTGGAATTACAATTCTTGAAAATGATCTATCTATTGTCCATGTTTTACGATTGCGCGAAAAATATGATAAGGAAACAGGTATAACACAACAAATCCTAATGCTCTATTTTGTTCAAGCAACCAAATGGGATGGAGAACCTCAAAACCTGGAACCTCATAAACATGCTGAGTTAGATTGGTTTGAATTCGATCACTTACCACAAAATACTTTTCACTTAAACATGTTCGCATTGCAAGATATTAAGCATGGAAAATTTTTTAGTGAATATGGATGGCTTTAAATAAGCACCTTTAAACATTTCTACTTAAAAAAATAAGCATCTTATCAGCTTTATCACCAAGTTGTTTAACTTTATTCGCAGAAAAAATCCAATTTTTCCAATATTCTGGATTTGTAGATTCTCCATTTTCTAAAAGTGTCATATCTTTTATTAAATTCCCAAAATCTTCATACGCAGAATTTGTTAATTTGTAATAGTCGTCAAAAAAATTTTGTGCAATTTCATATGCTTGTTTAAGTGTAAAGGTAACGTTCTCATTTTCTTCTTTCATGTCGTATAGTTTTTTAATATTATTCACAGAATCAATCCAATCCTCCCATTCAGCTGGATCAGCGGTACCTCCATCAGGCAAAAACATAAGCCCTCCTAGAAAGCTTCCAAAATCGTCTGAATAAGTTTTCCAATATAACTGATCTAAAAAATCAACCATTGTGTTGTACGATTCTTTTACATTTAAATTCATTTTAAATTCTTTTATTTTTGCACAAATTAATCACAAAACATTATTCCAGCTTTATCAGCAAGTTGTTTAATTTTATTTGCAGAAGCAACCCATTCTTCCCAATATTCTGGATTTATAGATTTCCCATTTTCTAACAAAGTCATACCTTTTATTAAATTTCCAAAATCTTCATATGCTGAATTTGTTCTTTTGTAATATTCATTTAAAAAATCTTCTGCAATCTCATATGACTGCGTAAAAGTAAAATTAATAGGTTCATTTTCTTCATTTTTTTTATATTGCTTTTTCATTTTATTTACAGAATCAATCCAATCCTCCCAAAGCGCAATATCAACAGGCATTCCGTCGTTTAACAGTACAAGACAACCTAAAAAACTTCCAACATTGTCTGAATGTATTTTTTCATAATATTTATCTAAAAAATCAACCATCGCATTGTAAGCTTCTTTAACGTTTAAATTCATATTATTTTGTTATTTTTTAGTCCAAAACATTATGCCTGCCTTGTCACCAAGTTTTTTGATTTTATTCGCAGAATCAACCCAATCTTGCCAACATCTTGGATCTGTAGATTTTTCATTTTCTAATAACGTCATACCTCTTATTAAATTTCCAAAGTCTTCATATGCTGAATTTGTTATTTTGTAATATTCATCAAAGAAATTTTGTGCAATTTCATACGCCTGTTTTAAAGTAAAGGTAACATTCTCATTTTCTTCTCTTATGCCATATAACTTTTTAATATTATTTACAGAATCAATCCACTCGTACCATTCAGCAGGATCGGCAGTACTTCCGTCAGACAAAAGCAAAAGCCCACTTAAAAAATTTGCAAATTCATCTGCACGTGTTTCCCAATATAATTTATCTAAAAAATCAACCATTGTGTTGTATGATTCTTTTACATTTAAATTCATTTTAAATTTCCTTAAATTTTTTAGGTTTTAAATTTCTACAAAAACCAGTTTGAGGATCCCAAATTTTTGGTACATCATTTATACCACCGGCCCTTATATTATTATCTCGCACTTTAACCCATATTTGTTTTCCATCCTCCGTAATTTTTGCAAACCACTCGGTTCCATACATATCTTTATCTACAAAATTTACTTTATCTCTTACTACGGACTCTAACAAACTTCTATTTCCGAGAGTATCCATACCTAAATGGCCTGACTCATTTTTAAACATGTGCGTGGCATCATTTTCCAAAAATTTTAAATCTCCTTGCGCCACGTTTTTAGCATCATCAATTGTTGATTTCTTAAAAAAATCTTTTAATTTTCCTTTTCCTACAATTGCCGGCTCTTCTTTTATCAGATCAAGGAGAGAATCTACAACTTTTTCACCATGCTGCTTTTTTGCATCTACTAAAGCATCACTACCTTTTAAAATTTCTCTAATTGGCGTAAGTAATGGCTTCAGTGAGGTTTTGTTCAGAGCTTTAGCAACTTTTTGTTCTTCGATTAAACATTTTGCAATGCTACTGAATTTTCCAAGAATCACATTTTCGGATGTAGGAAGTTTGCTTCCGACTAAAAATTCTGTAATCAAAGCGGTCGATTGCATTAACGCTTGCTCTGGATTTTCATAAACATATTGCGCCGTTTGTTTAGTAAAAGCTTTTAGTGCCTGTTTATATTGATCATATTTTCTCCAAAACTCTTCGGGGTTATCATATGCTAAATTAAAAGCCCTATATGCTTTTGCAGATGCTATGCAAGTTAGATAACCAATTTTGTAGAGGCCTTCACCGGTTTGGACAACAGTATCAATCGGATGCAAAAATGTATTTAAAGCCCCATGTCCAGCATTATAAATTCCAAGACCAACCCCTTTTGAAATAGCCCATGCAACACGAAAAGCAATTTCTCCGCCTAACGCAATATCTTTAGCAATCTCTTGTTGCAAATCAAGAAGGGAATGTGAAAAATCAACAAATGCAAATCCCCGCTCTAGGTTTTTGTTTTGATTAAAAGAAAACGCTTGATCTGAAGAAAAATAGATTGCTTTTGTTAAATTTGAAACAGGAAAGCAATCTTCAAAAGAATCATTAATTTTTGCCGATTCGTTTAATGTATAGACAATTTCTTTGTGTAGCTTTTGAGCAATTGCATTTCCACTAAAGCTCTTCAAATTACTTTTAATATTTTCTAAAGATAATTGTTTTTCTGCTAATGCTGAAAGCTCATATCTTTTGGTTTCTTGCCTTTGAAACGAATTACTTTTAAACGTTTTGGAAATTATTTCTACTCGTTCCTTCAAAATATCTGCTTGTTCAAACTGCTCAATTCCTTCGCAATTCATAATTTTGGCATCATTCGCAGATTGAATAGCCAAATTTGCAACTTTTTTTAATGCCGCATTTGTTTTAGGAGATTTCGAATAATCCTCAAGATATTTGATTTCTTCATCTAAATCAGAATCAAATTTTTGATTGTTTCTTATTTCTAAATGATTTATGCGATTAGTGTTAAACCAATTTTCATGTTTAATTTTAATTTGGTTGTAAGCATCTCGACCTTCTGTTTCAATTTTGCGCTTTTCCAAATCTAAATTTATTTTTTCTTTTGCAACTTTCGCCGCTTCATAAAAAACAGTTTTTGTAGGCGCATAAACAGTGTGCATATTTGAATCAAAACTTGCATGCCTTGCTATTTCCATTTCTGAATTAACAATGGAAATAATATGATTTTGCAAATTTGGATCATTAGGAAATAAAATTTGGACAACTTTTAAAATGTTATTATTTGCATTTGTTATATATGAAGCTTCATACCTTGTTACACAATCCTCTTTTTGATCAATTATAGATTTACTAAAAGCTTCAAGATCTCTGCACTCTGACAAAATTATTTCGCTTAAATTATTAGATGTTTTTTTACACGCATCTATAAAATTTAATGTTAAATCTTTATATTTAACATTATCAGCAATACCATTTCGGAAACGATCGGGAATTTCAAATGCGGGTTTATAAACAATGCGTGAAAGATAATCAAAACATTCGCAGCTCTCGACATGAAGTTCTGGCGGAATATCGCAAACCTCTATACCTTTAGCAAGCAAATCAACATATCTTTCTCCAACATCAACCAAACTTTCACAAAACTCTGCATGTAATTCAGCTTTTTTCGAATCATTATTTTCAAAACAATTTGAAACACACTTTGCCTCTTCAAAAACAATATCTGTTGTGTTTTTTACTTGAGTCGATATCCCAGCAAGTTCTCTTAATTTGGCCGCTCTATTTAAAATATTTGTAAAATTTTTAATCGTTTGTGATTGATTTGGATCTGCAGAAAGTAATTCCAATTTTTTAGAATCAAAACTATGTTCTTTTAGATACAAATCCGCTACTGATATTTCTTCAAAATTTTTTATAGCCAAATTATTTCTAAAATTTTCTGCTTTTGAAACTAAATCCTTAAATTTCTGATCTTTTTCGATTTTTAAATCTTTTATTTCAGCTTCTTTAGCTTGCAACTCTCTTTGTATTCTTCTTCTAATTTCTTTTTTTGATTCTTTGTGCAGCTCTTCATTTGTATATTGATAATAATTTGGATAATAAGGAGATAAGCTATTCTCTGCTCGAGTATTTTGCATAAAAAGCAGCAAGACATTTTGTTGATCTTCAATCGAGCTATGCGAATTGATTTGATTTAGTTGCGTTGGTATTGAATTAGCATCGCTAAATCGATATGAGTCTGAACCATCTCCCTTATAATAAGTAACGCTTTTTCCATCATCAAAAAAGAATGGTCCATACCAATTTGATGCATTAATACTAAAAACAAATATTAATAAAAGAAAAAATACTTTTGTCGTTCTCTTCATAACTTCATACGCATCTTTACAAAATAAACTTTTATATAGATGCGTATAAAATTATCAATTTTAAAAATTTTGTCTTTTAATTTCTAAATCTGTTTTATCGCAGAACCTTCCTTGCTTTCACACCTTGCGCTGGAGCGATTATCCCTGAATGTTCAAGTTGTTCAATTAATCTTGCCGAGCGGTTGAAACCAATTCGATATTTTCTCTGAATCATCGAGATAGAAACTTCGTCAATTGTTTTTACAAAATTTAAAACATCACCAAAAAGTTCGTCTTCTAAATCATCAGCTTTTGATCCATTACCCAAAGCTGATAACTCTTCTAAATCCAAATAATTTGGCTCTCCGCAAGATCGCAAATAATTTGCAAGAGTTTCAATTTCATTATCTGAAACATAAGCACCATGTACTCGTTGCAAATCCGCACCTCGAGGATTGAGATAAAGCATGTCACCTCGACCAAGTAATTTTTCAGCACCTGTAGAATCCAAAATAACTTTCGAATCAATCTTGGAAGTAACGCGAAAAGCAATTCGCGATGGAAAGTTAACTTTTATAAGGCCGGTTAAAACGTCAACCGAAGGACGCTGCGTAGCAACTATCAAATGGATTCCCGCAGCGCGCGCCATTTGTGCAATTCGGGTAATACAAAGTTCAACTTCACGACCTGCCACCATCATAAGATCTGCAAGTTCATCAATCATTACAACAATGAATGGTTCTTTATCTTGATCTAAATTTTGTTCTTCTATTTTTGAATTATAATCGACCAAATTGCGTACTCCCAAAGCAGCCATTTTTTCATAACGACTTTCCATTTGCGATACAACCCATTTCAAAACTAACGCAGCTTTTCGACTGTCAGTTACGATCGGGTACAAAAGATGTGGAATATCTTTGTATGAAGAAAACTCTAGATGCTTTGGATCAACCAAAATAAGTTTTAATTCCTCTGGGCTAAACTTGCAAAGTAAACTTGAAAGCATCACATTAAGCGCAACCGATTTACCTGATCCTGTGGAACCAGCAACAAGTAAATGTGGCATTTTCACTAAATCTTCGATCACAGTATTACCAGCAATATCCACGCCCAAAACAATTGGCAAAGTAAGTTGAGATTGTGAAATATTTTTGCCAGATAATATATCTAAAAATGAAACCGATTCTCGAGTTTGATTTGAAATTTCAAAACCAATTGCAGATTTACCAGGTATCGGCGCAAGAATACGAATACTAGTCGCTTGAAGCACCATCGCAAGGTCATCTTCAAATGCTAAAATTTTACTAATTTTGGTGCCAATCTCTGGAGTGTATTCAAAAAGAGTTACAACTGGCCCTGGATTAATTTGTGTCACTGAACCCTTGATACCAAAATTCAGTAATTTTTCTTCAAGTTTTTTAGCTTTGATTTTACATTCTTCTTCTATCAGCTTTTTATTATTTTTGCTTGTTTCATTTTTAGCTACAGATTCAAAAATTGAGAAATCAGGAAGTTTATAAGATTTTTTATTTTTAACAATTTTTTGCGCTGCAAAAGAATTTTTATGTAATGACATGGCATTAACAATATTTTTGGACAAAACAGAATTTCGAACCCAGTCAAAACTTTTCACAAACGTAATTTTACGTTCGCAAGATCCATTGAACACGGCTGCATCCACGAACTTTTTAATTTGTTTACCGCTAGCTTTCTGCAAAACATTTTCACTGTTAACATCTTGTCCAATACCTTGCCAAAAACTTTCATCCTGATCGACTTTTTCATTTAGACTTGTTAAATCACTACTTTCTGCAGATTTAAAAGAAAAATCACTAGAAGATTTAAATCCAAACAATTTTTTTATAAGTCTAAATGGATACAAAATTACTTTTTTACAAAAATTCCAAACTGGAGAAAAGAATTCGCTACATCGGCCGCCATAAGCTTGCCAAGCGCGTGCAAATAAACTAAAAAAAGATATTTTAAAAAGCAATACTGATCCAACCCAAAGAGTCGCGTACAAAAATAAAAAAGCACCAACATTACCAAATAAAAAATTAAAAAAATTATAACAATGATATCCGCAAAATCCGCCCGGATGACTTTGGGTAAAATCTATTCCGTAAGCAAAAAACAAAGAGCCTAGCGAAATAATCAAACAGGAAAAACCAATTAACCTTCCAAGCTCTGAGCGCAATGAAATTTTAAAAAGCATCAAGTATGAAAAATATGCAAAAAACAAAAAGAACAAAAAAGAAACAGAACCAAAAAGATAAAACAAAAACGCGGCAAGATTAACGCCTATAAAGCCTCCCCAATTTTTAACATTTTGGTTTGCAGATGAATAATTAAATAAAGTATTGTCAAAAGATGAATAAGAAATTAAAGAGATAAAAAGAAATAAAGTAAAAACAATCAAAATCGCCGCAAAGATTTCTCTTTTATAGCTACATACAGCAGTTACAATATCTTTTTTTTCATTTCTACCAAGCATCGCCACATTCTCCTTTTTTACAAAATAAATGAGACTTTCAAATCTGTTTTTATTATCGCCAAAAAGAGTTTAAATATGCAATGATTTGAGCAATCTAGAAGATAAAAAACCAAGAACTAAAGGTTATGATTAAAAGTAAAATGTAGAATGCGAAATACCAAAGTTTATTTTTGAGCGCAAGTTTGTATGACATTTTAAATAATGCATAAGAAATAAACAAACCAACAACTAATGCAGCTAAAAATGAAAATGATAAAAATATTTTTACATTTTCAAATTTAAATAAATCGTAAGTTCCTTTTAAAGCTGCTGCCAAAATTAGCGGAAACTGCACCAAAAAAGAAACTTGAAAAGCACGGCGTGAGGATAAATTCATAAATTTTAAACAAGAATAAGTTACACCAAATCTAGAAATACCAGGAAAAAGTGAAATCCCCTGCACCACGCCTAAAATTGCTGCTTTTTTCAAATCGAAAGATTCAATTTTTTCATTATTATTTTTTTCTTTAAGATGAAGCATAAATAAAACTGTTGCTGTGATACAAAATCCAAATAATAAAAAAAACTTTGCATGAGAATTGATAAACATTTCGAAAAAAGAATGATTTATAAAATAAAAAATAGCCGTGATCAAATCCACCACCAAACCAAGCTTTACAATCTTATAAAAAATTTCAAAAAGATTTTTTGCACGCGCAGCATTCGCTTTGCCACCAAAGCCTAAATTTTTAAAAAGCATCGAAAATGGAGTAAACCAATCTTTAAAAAAGAAAACTAAAAGTATCAAAACAGTGGGCAAGTGAAGAAAATGGTCGAAAAAATCTGGAACACAAAGATATTGTGCAAATTTTTCTTTTAAAATCACAGAAAATAAAAGAACATGCCCTGAACTGCTTATAGGTAAAGCTTCAAAAACAATTTGAATCAATGCATAAAAAATTATTAAAAACATTTTCATCTCCAAAAACAAATTTCGAAACTACATTCTGATGAGAAAATTATAACATGTAATAAAAAATTTAAACAAAAATTCACCCTCCCAGGCGACTGTTTAAACAATCAATATATATGTAGAAATAAGCATTTTCCCCGTGCAGCAGATTTATTTAAAAAAAATGTTTTTACAAAATACTTGAAATCTAAGTTCGGTATGGTTAGTCTAAGACCTGTTATATGAAATTTAACATTTGAAATATTCAAAATTGAATTACAAAAACAACCTACAGCAAAATCTAATTTCATGTAATATTTTTATTCACTTACTTTTTGAAATTGCAGATATTTAAAACATACAAAATGAAGTGTATGAGAATATGGAACTAATGCAATAATGTTAAGTAGTAGTAGCATATAATTCATCTAGTTTAATATAAGTGTCATTCACTGATGCTTATAAAAAGTGTAGTAATAAAGTAACAAAGGAGATTTCTCTATGAATAAATTCACCAAACAATTGCTTGTTGCATCTCTTGTCACTCTGACCGGAATTGCACAAGTTCATGGTGACACAAACAAAACTCACCTAACACCTCGTCCAGCTGCAGTTAATCTTGCAATGGAAAAAACAACCTGGCACACACAAATCGATCATAAACATCACAAAGATAATCACAAATTCGGCGGAAGCATCGTAGCAGTACCATTCGCAGAGTTCTCAACAAACAAATCAGGACTGGGCAAATACTTCGGATTCAGCAATTATAATAATTTAACAGTCGGACTAGCAAGCTCAACAGTAGCAGGAAGAGTCGACAGAAGACATTTAATTCATAACCCATTGACCGCAGCTTTAGCCACAGCATATGGTGCCACAGGCTTCCCATTTTCCACAGGAGGTACACCTTTAGCTGGAAACTTAAACCTTGAATTCTCACACAGACAAGGTGGCGTACATCTATACTACAGACAAGCTCTTGACGGATTGCTAAAAGGTTTATACTTCCAAATAAGTGCACCAATAGTATGGTCTCAAACAAGATCACGTCTTAACCTTTCAAGCAGTGTAACACAATCAGTTGACGTAAGCGGATATCCTTCAAAATCAGTAGCTGATTACTTCTCAGGTAACATCACACAATCATCAAGCAGCTTTGCAACTCAATCAGCTCTTGCTTATTCAAAAATCACTGGCAATAGAAGCAAAACAGCTCTTTCAGAAATTCCTCTAAAATTAGGCTGGAACTTCTGGGTCAGAGAAGCACAACATGCTGGTATCAATATTGGTATAACATTCCCAACAGGACCAAAATCTAAATCAGTTTACCTATTCGAACCACTTGGTGGCGGAAATGGTCAACACTGGGGTCTTGGCGCCGGAATCGATACCAAATTTGAACCTTGGAAACATCATAGTCAAGCTCTTGACATATTGTTAGTACTTGATTACAGATACTTGTTCAAAAACTCTGAAACAAGAACTCTTCAACTTGGTAACAATAGCACACATGCTGATTGGAGCCGTTACTTCTTAGTTGGTCATGTCGGCACAGCAGGCGTACAACCTTTAGCAAATATTTCAACAGGAAAATGTGATGTCACACCTGGTAACCAAGTAGACTTCTTAGCTGGTCTTGCATACAAGAACGGCGGATTCACATTCGACCTTGGATACAACCTATATGGCAGAGAAAGAGAAAAAGTTTCCAAGAAATTCTCTATCGATGAAACAGCCGCAACTGGCTACGGTCTAGCCGCAAATGGTTATGATGCAACCCACGTCTTCGCATTAGCTACCGACGCAGCACTTAAAACAGCCCCTACAATTGGCGCAACATCTGCTTATAGCGCATCAGCAGCACAATTGCTAAATTCAGACTTTGACACAGGATGCGCACAATCGCCTACTTATGTAACACACAAAATCTATGGCGGTCTTGGATATTGCTTCAATAGATGGGAAACACCTCTTCTTCTAGGCTTAGGAGCTGACTACGAATTCGCATCAAAACAAAAAGCTCTACAACAATGGGGTCTATGGGGTAAAGTTGGTATTTCTTTCTAATAAAATATATTGTTAGAATAAATACTCACTCCTATAAAATAAGGCTCGGCAATTGCCGAGCCTTATTTATTTTTTTATTTCTTCTGCTTTTCTATAGACTTCTTCTGAAAATTTAAAAACGTAACCAATTTATTAATACTTAATTCCAACATGAAAATACCGTTCACCCTGTGTGCCCGCCATAGCCTTGGCGAAGGTGGGAGCGTAGCCACTTTGTGGCGCAGTCGAACGGGTACAGGCGGATATTATCATTTTTAACTGAAAGCGCTGAATTATTATTTTTTAAGGAGTTCGCACCCGTTCGACTGCATTTACTAGAAGTTCACTTCGCTCAGGGCAAACGGATTACGAATTTTTGACTTTCTCATGGTTTAATAATGAAATTTTCTCGCCAATTATTTCATTTAAAATTTATCCATTACATTTAATTTACAAGCATTAACATATAATTTTATGATTTCAAAAAGCCTACAAATAATAATATTTCACATCTATAAATAAGCATTTTCTACGTGTAGCAGATTTATTCAAAAAAAATGTTTTTACAAAATACTTGAAATCTTCGTTAAGGATGGTTACTCTAAGACCTGTTATGTGAAATTTAACATTTGAAATATTCAAAATTGAATTGCAAAATCACGTGCAGCAAGATCTAATTTCATATAATATTTTTATTCACTTACTTTTTGAAATTGCAGATATTTAAAACATACAAAATGAAGTGTATGAGAATAAGGAACTAATGCAATAATGTTAAGTAGTAGTAGCATATAATTCATCTAGTTTATCGTAAGTGCCATTCATTGGCACTTAACATTAAAAGTGTAGTAATAAAGTAATAAAGGAGATTTCTCTATGAATAAACTCACCAAAAAATTGCTTGTTGCATCTCTTGTCACATTGACTGGAATAGCACAAGTTCATGGTGACACAAACAAAACTCACCTAACACCTCGTCCAGCTGCAGTTAACCTTGCAATGGAAAAAACAACTTGGCATACACAAATCGATCATAAATACCACAAAGAAGATGACAAATTCGGCGCAAGCATCGTAGCAGTACCATTCGCAGAATTCTCAACAAACAAAACAGGAATGGGTAAATACTTCGGATTTAACAACATGAACGGCTTAACAGTCGGAACCGGATCATTAACAACAGCAGGAAGAGTAGACAGAAGACATTTAATCCATAACTCATTAAGTCCAGCCGGCACATTATATTACAATCCAACCCTCATCATGTTACCAAATCCACTTTTAGCTGGTAACTTAAACCTTGAATTCTCACACAGACAAGGTGGCGTACATCTATACTACAGACAAGCTCTTGATGGATTACTAAAAGGTTTATACTTCCAAGTAAGCGCACCAATAGTCTGGTCTCAAACAAGATCTCGTCTTAACCTTTCAAGCAGTCAAACTCAATCAATAGACGCAAGTGGTTATCCTTCAAGATCAGTAGCTGACTACTTCTCGGGTAACATCACACAAACAGGCGTAAGCTTTGCAACACAAACAGCATTAAACTATTCAAGAATCACTGGAAATAGAAGTAAAACTGCTCTTTCAGAAATTCCTCTAAAATTAGGCTGGAACTTCTGGGTCAGAGAAGCACAACATGCCGGTATCAATATTGGTATAACATTCCCAACAGGTCCAAAATCTAAATCTGTTTACCTATTTGAACCACTTGGTGGCGGAAATGGTCAACACTGGGGTCTTGGCGCCGGAATCGATACCAAGTTTGAACCTTGGAAGCATCACGAACAAGCTCTTGACATATTGTTAGTACTTGATTACAGATACTTGTTCAAAAACTCTGAAACAAGAACGCTTCAACTTGGTAACAATAGCACACATGCTGACTGGAGCCGTTATTTCTTAGTTGGTCATGTTGGTACAGCAGGAGTACAACCATTAGCAAATATCTCAACAGGAAAATGTGATGTAACCCCTGGTAACCAAGTAGACTTCTTAGCTGGTCTTGCATACAAGAACGGCGGATTCACATTCGATCTTGGATACAACCTATACGGCAGAGAAAGAGAAAAAGTTTCTAAGAAATTCTCTATCGATGAAACAGCCGCAACTGGATATGCTCTAGCAGGTTACGATTATAATGCAACTTCAGCATTCGCACTTACTAATGCCGCTGTAAAAACTTCTCCTGTAATTGGTCAAACATATGTCGGTGCTGCTACAGGTGCACAATTGCTCAACTCAGACTTTGACACAGGATGTGCACAAACGCCTGCTTATGTAACACACAAAATCTATGGTGGCATTGGATATTGCTTCAATAGATGGGAAACACCTCTTCTTCTTGGCTTAGGAGCTGACTTCGAATTCGCATCAAAACAAAAAGCTCTTGAACAATGGGGTCTATGGGGTAAAGTTGGTATTTCTTTCTAATAAAATATTTTGTTAGAACAAATACTCACTTAGATAAAATAAGGCTCGGCAATTGCCGAGCCTTATTTATTTTTTTATTTCTCTTTTTTTCAATCGATTTTTGATATCCTTTATTTCAAGTTAAAAGAATTTTACAAAATTCATTTAAAGTTTTATCTAAAAACGCAGCCAAAGGAAAAGGAGATAAAATGGCTCGTTATACATTGACAACCAAAAATCATTTCAAAATAAAAAAAAATAAATCTAAAATTCTTCATGTCATTTTATTTTTATTTTTCACTATCGCGTCTAACCTGCAATCATCAACAGATAAAACTTATTATTCTCACAGACCGCAAAACGATAACATTCCACTAGAAATAATTACCAAAAATCTTCTGCTGCAAAAAAAACCGACAGAAAAACTTTTCATAACTCCTTTTGCAGACTTTTCACTAAACCATTCTAAACTCGCAAGCTATCTAATGTTTGACAATAGAACATCGTTAAATGTCGGACGAAATACAGACATTGATAACAGAAATTTAAAATTTGATGAAACAAGCGCAACAAACCTTGCCGGAACAATAAAACTAAAACCACAAATAAACAGTTATGGATTAATGATCTCTTATCACCAACCTCTAAGACCTATTTCAAAAGATTTTTTTGTAAAAATAAATCTTCCTTTTGTTTACGTACGTTTTAAAACAGGTCTAAAAACTATAAACGCAACCCCTTCTAGTGAAGACAACAAAACAATTTTAGATTATTTTAACGGAGAAATAATGTTTCAACGTTTACGCCCAGGTGAAGACACTCTGCGAACATTACAAGATCCACTAGAACATGGAAAAATCGCGAATATCGCAATTGATAAAACAGGTTTAGCTGACATCAATTTAATTTTTAGTTACAAAACAACAAACAAAAAAGATTATGCATTTAATCTAAACGGATTTCTCACCGTACCAACAAATAGCACTCCGCATGCCGAATATTTATTTGAACCAAGGATAGGAACCGCTGGACACTGGCAAATTGGAGTCGGATTTGATGGTTCTATTCAATACACAAATAAAGTTCAACTGATTTACGACCTTCGCTACAAATATTTATTACGAGCAAATGAACAACGAATTTTAGGACTAAAAAATTATAAAAATGAAAAGTTAAAATGGGAACCATACATGCTATTAGGGCAAATCGAATCTCCCAAAGTGATTCCCGCAGCAAACATTTTAGCACAACGAGTTGCAGTAAGACCTCAAAGCAGAGTGGAAGGAATGTTTATGTTCTCATACAACAAAAAACATCTTTCCGCACAACTCGGATATGATTTTTGGTTTAAACAAAGAGATGATATTTCACCCGTAAGATCATGGGAAGATAACCGTTATGGATTTGCATCAAGCAGTTATTTAACAGATTTACAAAAAATAATTTCTACAAGCACAACCCAGCAACTTGAAGCAAATTTCGCATTAAATGATTCTAGTAAAAAGAATACCATTTCAAGGATTTATCCAAACTATTCTGATGACACAAGTAATTATGGAACAATTTCGGCCGCACAAGTAGATGAGGCAGAAGCTGAAACACCTTCTGTAGTTTCGCACAAAATTTTTGCATCTTTGGGATATGTGTGGGATGAAAAAAATCGGTCATATTTTTTAAGCGGCGGTTCAGCTGTAGAGCTTCCACAAACAAATTCAAGATTGATTCAACTAGAGCTTTGGATGAAATTAGGTGTTATTTTTTAAATTTTTTGAAAATCAAAGCAGCATTTCCACCACCAAATCCAAAAGAATTTGAAAGCGCATATTCAAAATTCAAATCTCTAGAAACATCTTGAACAAAATCTAAATCAAATGATTCTTCTGTTTGCGAAATGTTAATCGTTGGTGGAACTTTTTGATCATTTAAAGCTAATGCACAAAATGCGGCTTCGACAGCACCCGTAGCACCAAGCATATGGCCTGTCATTGATTTCGTACTACTGACTAAAACATGATTTTCATTAGATTTTTTGGCACGATCGCCAAAAATATTTTTCAGAACTAAAACTTCTATCGAGTCATTCATTAATGTGCCGGTTCCATGCGCATTAACATAACCGATTTTATCCGCTTCAATATTTGCCTCATTTAAAGCTTTTCTAATAGCAGATTCTGCACCTCTTCCTTCTGGATGCATTGCTGTAACATGATAAGAATCTGCAGCGGAACCATAGCTAACAATCTCTGCATAAATTTTTGCATTTCGTGCAAGTGCCAAATCGAGTCTTTCAAGAACTAAAATACCAGCCCCCTCGGCCAAAACAAAACCACATCGATCTTGCGAAAAAGGACGCGATGCTGCAGATGCTTCACCTTGCCAATTTGATAAAACTCGCATATTACCAAAAGATGCAAAAGCTAGTGGTGTAATACTACTTTCACATCCACCTGCAAACATATAATCTGCATAACCATCTTTTATAGATCTAAATGCAAGACCTACCGCGTCTGCGCCTGAAGCACAAGCGTTACAAACACCAACCATTGGACCTTGAAGATTTAATTCCATGCCAACCCACGATGGCGCTTCATTAATTAAAGCTTGCGGTAAAAGAATAGGAGATAAACTTTTTACACCTTTTTCTTTTAGTGTAATGGCAGCTTTCCCTATTATATCAAGCCCCCCAATTCCGACTCCAACATAACTTCCAATTCTTGATCTTTCCGCTGGAAACTCTCCATTAATTTTGGCATCTTTTGCAGCCTCGTGTGCTGCCATCGCCGCCAAATGAATAAATCTACCAGTTTTTCGCTGTTTTACTTTTGGAAAAACAAGATCTAAAATTTCTTGTTCACCCTTAACAGATCCTGCAAAATGAGACCGCATTAGGCCAGCATCTATAGAATCATCAAGCTGTGAAATTCCACTTTTTCCATTCAGAATTGATTGCCAAGTTTGTTTTGTATCATTACCAGTAGGAGTTACAAGACCAATTCCTGTGATAACAACCCTATTCTTTTCCGCCATATAAAATTTATTATTTAGTTCTGTGTTGATGAATTAATTCTACTGCGTCGCCAACTGTTTTGATTTTTTCAGCATCTGTATCTTTAATTTCAATGCCAAAAACTTCTTCAAAAGACATAATAATTTCAGCAATGTCCAAAGAATCTGCCCCCAAATCTTTGAAAGTTACAGTTTCACTAATGTTGTCAGCAGGAATGCTAAGTTTTTCAGAAATAACTTCGATAACTTTATTTAAAGTATCATTTTTTTGAAATGCCATTAAAAACTCCTAACTTAAATAAATTTTAATTAATACAAGAACAAAATATAACCATAAAATGGGATTAATTTCAACTTAATCCTCCGTCAATGCGAATAATTTCACCACAAATATAGTCAGCTTTCCCTGAAGTAAGAAATTCTACCAAATTTGCAACATCCTCAGGATGCCCTAATTTTTTTAGCGAAATTCTATCTAAAACATAATCTTTCAAATTTTGCGGCAAGCTTTCTGTCATCTTTGTTTGAATGAATCCAGGAGCTATAGCGTTTATCAAAATATTTCTTGATGCATACTCTTTAGATAAGCTTTTTGTTAAAGCTATAATTCCTGCTTTACTTGCTGCATAATTTACTTGCCCTGCGTTTCCTTCTATCCCAACAATAGAGCTTATATTTACGATGTAACCTTTTTTCTTTTTCATCATAGATTTAATAGCTTGCTGACAACAGAAAAAAGTTCCTTTTAAGTTCACATCTAAAACAAAATCCCAATCTTTTTCTGTCAATCTTACTGCTAAATTATCTCTAGCAACTCCGGCGTTATTAACAAATATTGTTAGATTTTCACCATTGAATTTTTCTTGCAATATTTTAAATCCATTCTCAATGGAAGAAACATTTGAAATATCAACTTTTATATACTCTGCTCCGATTTTTTTTGCATTCAAAACAGCATTGTCATTTTCTTCTAAACAATCAAAAACCACAACATGATCGCCACGATCTAACAGCTTAGAAACTATCGCGAAACCAATGCCGCCAACTCCCCCAGAAACTACAGCCAAATTTTTATTTTGAGTCATTATAAAAAGCCCCTAAATTTTTTGTTTATTATTTGTTTAAATCAACTGCAATAAATTTTCAATATCTTTTGGCGACGCAACAGAAATAATCTTTTTATCTTTCCACTCACGGCTAAGCATTTTTGCAAACTTTCCACTTGGCCCGACTTCGATTATCAAATCGCAATCAGCAAATCGCTGCATTGAAGGCCACCACTGAACAGGAGATGCTATTTGCTTTACAAGCTCAAAACTAATTTCATCTGCTGTTTTTATCTCTTTTGCATCCACATTACTTACGAGTGGAACTGATAAATCTTTAAAATTTACTTTTGATAAATATGCAGAAAATTTTTCCTGCGCTTTTTTCATAAGTCGTGAATGAAAAGCTCCTGCAACTTTTAAAGGAATACTCTTTCCACCAACCAGTGTTATATCACTACTTACTTTTTCAAGTTCTTTGAGCGTTCCAGAAACAACCAATTGATTGGGTGAATTAAAATTAACGATTTCAACAACCGATTCATCAGAACCAGGAACATCATTACGCGAAACAATCTCCTGAAGCTGCGACTGCGAACAATTCAAAACAGCTATCATTCCGCTATTTTCATCATTTGTTGCTTCTTCCATAAATAATGCTCTCTTCATAAGAAGATAAATTCCATCCGGAAAACTAAAACCACCCGCAGTGAAAATCGCGCTGTATTCTCCCAAGCTATGTCCCGCGACAATGTTTGAAACTATTTTATATTTTTCTTCAAGCAGTTTAGCTGTTGCACAACTTATTAAAAAAATTGATGTTTGTGCATTTATCGTGCCCATCAATTCTGCTTCAGATGATGCAAAACAAAGTCGTGTAAAATTAACATTCAGACAGCTTGATGCTTCTTCAAAAAGCTCTTGGAAAATTCTTTCGTTGTCATAAAATTCTTTACCCATTCCAACGAATTGAGAACCCTGTCCTGGAAAAATCATTCCTATTTTCATCAACTCACCTTAATTTAAAAATTTTTTAATTTTCGACTATTTTCAAATTTAAAATTTGCTGCCATAAAAATTTAATTCGCTTGATAGATCTATCTTTACCCAAAATTGCCATCAATTCAAAAATTCCTGGGCTTTGAACTTTACCGACAATTGCAAGACGTAATGGCTGAGCTAAATTTACAAGCTTTACATTTAACAAATTACAAATTTCATTAGCAAGAGAAAGCAAAGAATGGTGATCAAACGTAGAATCTTTTTCACTTTTTTCAATGAAAGTTTCAATCAATTTTGCACTATCAGATGTAAGCCATTTAGAAATCAAACTAAGATCTAAACTTTTAGGATCAGATGCTAGCTCTATAATTGCAGTTGCTATTTCTACTAAATTTGTCGCACGCTCTTTGTGCAAAAATAACAAACTCTTTAATTGCTCATCTGTCCAAAGTTGTTTTATTTGCTGCTGATAATTACCTTCAAAATTTTCATATTGTGCTAACAATTCTTGTTCAGAAGTTGCACGAATATACACGCCACTAATCCAACTAAGCTTTTTCAGATCGAAAACTGCACCCTTTTTGCCAACCTTTTCAAGAGTAAAATATTTTATCATCTCTTCTTTTGTAAAAACTTCTTGATCGCCATGCGCCCAACCAAGTCTTACTAAAAAATTAAATAATGCTTCTGGCATTATTCCCGCATCACGATAATCGGTAACAGATGTTGCAGCATCGCGCTTACTTAAAGGTTTACCACTTGCACCTAAAATCATCGGCAAATGTGCAAACTGTGGAATTTTTGCACCTAACGCTTCATAAAGTAAAATTTGTTTGGGTGTATTTGAGATATGATCTTCACCACGAATCACATGCGATATTTTCATAAAAATATCATCTATAACGACAACAAAATTGTAAGTTGGAATACCGTCTCGACGAATGAGAACAAAATCATCAATCTGATTGTAATCAAATGAAATATCACCGCGAACCAAATCATGAAATTTTATAAAACCTTCTCCTTGTGGAGCTTTTAATCTTATTGCATGAGGTTTTTTCAAATCTTCTGCTGTATATTTTTTATCTCTGCAAGTACCTTCATATCTTCCTGATGTATGTCCACTTTCCATTTTGTCTTCATAACTTTGCGGCTCACAAAAGCACGGATATGCTAACCCTTTATCGAGCAAATATTGCACAGCTTTTTTATGATCTTCTATTCTTGAAAGTTGATAAACAATGGGTTCGTCAGATTCCAATCCAAGCCATTTTAGCGAATCAAGAATAGATGTTACATATTCTTTTTTTGATCTTGCAACGTCCGTATCTTCTATTCTTAATAAATATTTTCCGCCCAAATTTTTAGCAAAAAGATAGTTAAAAATCGCAACTCTCGCTCCACCGACATGCAAATTACCGGTTGGTGAAGGCGCAAACCTGACTCTGATATCTGACGAAACCATTTGTAATCCTTTTTTCCTTAGAAAATTTTAACTCTCTTCACTCTCTGCATCATCTTTGGACGATTGAGGAACTTGTGCTTTAGCCACTTTTAAATTTTCATCTTTTTGTGATGTTTCATCAATGTTTGAAATTAATTTTAATTTTTCTTTTGCTAAATTAGCCCAATAAGATACAGCTTCTTGCTTTTTACCATGCTCTACTACCAGAATGTTCCAATAATTTTGTGCAGAACTATAATCTTTTAAAATCCAAAAATATTCACCCAACCTATACAAAGCTATATCATTTACAGGGCTTTTGGATTTTTCTGCCAAACTTTTTAAAAGAGCTAAACCTTCAGTTTTTTGAGCTTCATCATTGCTATCAATTTGCATTAATGCAAGCTTCAAACTATATGAATCACGCAATGATGATTCTTTAATCATTTTTGTAGCGTTTTTAATTAACTCTAAAGCTTCGCTTGATTTTCCAAGATTTTGCATAGCATCAGCTTTGAAAACTAAAAACATAGGTGCGATTGATGATGATTTGTTTTCATCAAATCCTTTTTGAAAAACTTCTACAACTTTATTCCATTTCTCTTCTTGAGTATGAAATGGATCGATTTCTCTAAATCCTAAATTTTCTTTCTTGTCTGCTTGCTGTACTTCTGCATCATAATATTTCATGCAATTTGCAAATGACGCATATGCACGCTCTTCAACATTATTTCTATAAAATTTATAAGAACCAAATATCAAAACAAGCAAAAATATACTTGCTACCGATATTAATAAGCTTTTCTTTTGCTTCAACACATAATGCTTAATTGTTACTACAAATGATTCAAAATTATTCATAAACCTCTCCTAAAAAAGTTTTTAAAATCATAAAACAATTTCTATTTTTTATTCGATGCGCTCCATGCAAGATTTATTGCATTTTCGATAGCAATCGCGTTTGAGCAGCCATGAGCAACAACAACCGTCCCGTTAACCCCTAGCAGCAATCCTCCGCCCTGTTTTGTCCAATCTGCCAAACTCGCTACATTTTCCCAAAAAGATTTTCCCCAATTATCAATCACAATTTTTTTAGCAGGATCATTCTCTTTTGCTAATTGCAAAGCAAACATTTCTCTAAACATAAAAGTCATAGCTTCAAACGACTTAAGCAAAACATTTCCTGAAAATCCATCACAAACAACTATATCCGCTTTGTTCTCAATAATATCTTTAGGTTCAACATTTCCTATGAAATTTAAGTTTGATTTTTCTAACAGCTTAAAAGCTTCTTTGACCAAAGCGGATCCTTTACCATTTTCTGATCCGTTTGAAAGCAACCCAATTTTGGGATTTTTAATATTTAAAGATGTTTGAAGATACTTACTTCCGAGTTCGGCAAATTTTTCCAGAGACGTCGGCTTACACTCAGTATTGGCACCAAGATCTAAACATAAAACCCCTCCTTTTAATCCGGGAAGAAAACCTGCTATCGGCGCACGATCTATACCTTCAACTCGTCCTAAAATAAAAGTAGCCGCAGCCATTAATGCTCCTGAATTACCCGCTGATAAAACAGCTCTACTTTTCCCTACCTTTACAGAATTTACAGCTAAAACCAAAGAAGATTGCTTTTTACTTAAAACTGCCTTAACAGGCTCCTCGCCCATCTCAATCATTTGATGAGAATCTTCGATTTCAAGTGGCAAAGATTTCCAATCGCAAGGTAATGAAATTAAATAATCCAAAATTAAATCTTTTGGACCAACAAGTAGAATAGGTATTCCGCTTTGAGCAGATTTTATTGCACCTTCTAAAATTGCAAAAGGCGCAAAATCTCCCCCCATAACATCAATGGCTATCATGTTAAACTATTTATTGTTGTTTTTCGAAAGTTTCCTCTGCAGGATTATGCTTTGCAACTACAGCTTCTTTTGCTCTTCTTGATTCACCACGTTTGTACATTCTATCTGTTTTTGTTTGAATTATTTTTTTGCCTTTGTAATAACCACATTCGGAGCAAACTTGATGTGAAGATATTGGAGCTTGGCATGTTAAACATACGCAAACTGCTTTAACAGCTATTTTCTTATTTGCAGATCTTTTATCTCTTCTTGATTTGGACACCTTACGTTTTGGTACTGGCATAGTAACTCCTAATTTTTGTTATATAATAAAGTTTTTCTTTGAAAATACTGTTTAAAAATTTACACTATATTTTAAAAAAGCTTATTTAGGGTAATTTTTCATACGTTTTTTGTCAAAATTTGATTCAATTTCTTGTAAAATCAACCGTTTTTGGCAAACTAAAAGTTACACTGATTCTTTATTAATTTGAAGAAAAATTTAATTAACAAAGTATTAAATCGATTTTTTACCATAACAGGAGTCAAAAATGGCTGAAATTACCACGGAACTCATTCAACAACTCAGAGAGAAAACTGGCGTTGGAATGATGGATTGCAAAAAAGCACTCATCGAATCAAAAGGCGACATTGAAAAAGCAATTGAATTCTTAAGAAAAAAAGGCGCCGCTGTCGCAGCAAAAAGATCTGGCAATGAAGCCAAAAACGGTCTTATACATGCTTACATCCACCCTGGAGCAAAAGTTGGGGTTTTACTAGAAATTAGCTGTGAAACAGATTTTGCAGCAAATACAGAAAGCATGCATGCTTTTGCAAAAGATGTTTGCATGCAAATCGCAGCTGCTAACCCAATCAGCATTTCTCCAGAAGAAGTTGATAACTCTTTAATCGAAAAAGAATTAGAAATAATTCGCGAACAACTAAAACAAGCTGGCAAACCAGAAAATTTGATTAACAAAATTGCAGAAAGTAAACTTGAAAAATTCTATGAAACTTCATGCTTACTAAAGCAGAAATTCATCAAGAATGACAAAATCTCAATTCAAGATTTATTAAACGATTTAATTGCAAAAATTGGTGAAAGCATCAAAATCAAAAAATTCGCAAGATATCAAATCGGCTAAATAACAAAACCCACCATTTCCGGTGGGTTTTTCTTTTACTTAAAAAAGGAGTTCTATAAATGAAAAATAAGAAAAAAATTCTTCTAAAAGTAAGCGGTGAAATATTTTCACAAGGTTCAACCAATAAACCTCACATTGAACTAATTAACCAAATTAAAAAGCTTCAAAAAAATTGCTCCTTTGCCATTGTCATTGGCGCTGGCAACCTTTTCAGAGGACCAATTCAAGGAAAAGAACTTGGGCTCTCACGTTGCGTCGGAGATGAAATCGGAATGCTTGCAACTATTTTGAATAGTAAAATATTGCAAGATT
This sequence comes from Candidatus Dependentiae bacterium, assembly GCA_003511165.1. NCBI lineage: Bacteria > Candidatus Babelota bacterium. Next base: position 21,197 of record DOJW01000007.1, on the reverse strand, counting down.
TACTAAATCAAAACAATATTGAATCTACCATTTTAAGCACAATTACCTGTCCTCAGTACACAGATCAAATAAGCCAGCAAAAAATTAACGATGCTTTTAAAGCAAATAAAATCATCATATTTGCAGGCGGAACAGGAAATCCTGGTTTCTCGACCGATACCAATGGAGTAATACGCTCGCTTCAGATCGAAGCAGATGAAATGTGGAAATTAACAAAAGTTGATGGAATTTTTGACAAAGACCCTATAAAACATAAAAATGCTAAATTAATCAAATCGATCTCATATGATGAATTTCTCAAAAAAAATCTTTTGGTTTTAGACCAAACGGCTATCGTTTTTGCAAAACAAAATAAATTGAAAATCAGAGTTTTAAATTTCGCACAAAAAAACTGCCTCGAAAAAGCCTTAAAAGACTCTTCCTGCGGCAGTTTAATTTCATAAATAATTTATTTTATTTATTTGCTATTTCTTCCAGAGCTGTAACCTTGGCCTCTGCTGTCTGAATGACCACCAGATGATCTACGAGGGAATTTACCGCCATTGCTTCGGCCACGGCTTCCTCCGCCTCTATAATCTCTTCTTCTATTATCATTTCGGCGACCATCTCTATCTCCGTCGAAATCGATAGATCGTCTATTGTCTGAGTAATTTTCAAAAGTATCTTTAGTGGCAACTTTTTTATATTTAAGCTCTTTTTCTTGTAACATTTTAAGTAAAGCTGCGGCTATCAATTCAATTGAGAAATTTTCTCTATTCAAGATTTCCACAAGTTCAGCTTGGCCTTCAAGATGTCCTTGAGTCAAAACAGCCTTAACATCTTCTAATACTTTACTTTCTTTGATCTGTTGGATCTGTTTTAAAGTTGGAAGAGGTAACTGTGTAATTTTTGCTTTTGTATAACGAACAATATCACGCAATTCGTAATGTTCTCGTTCACCTACAAAACTGAAAGCTCGTCCTGATTTTCCAGCTCTACCAGTTCTTCCTATTCTATGTACGTAAGACTCTTCATCTTGTGGTATATCATAGTTAAAAACAGCCTCTACGCTTGGAATATCAAGCCCTCGAGCAGCAACTCCAGTTGCAATAAGAACGTCTACATTAAAACTTCTAAATCGAGCCATTACCCGATCTCTCTGCGACTGATTTAGATCTCCATGAATACCATCAACTTTATATCCTCTAGCACGCATAGCAACAGCTACATCGTCAACCTTGTTTTTTGTATTACAAAAAACAATTGAGCGTTTAGGATTATAAAGATCGATAAGTCGAGAAAGAAGCTCTATTTTATCTTTGTGATTTATTTCAAAATAAAATTGTTCAACATCAGGAGCAGTTAATTTTTCATGAGTAATTTTTACAATTTTTACATCTTTTTTCTGATATTTTTGAGCAAGTTGCAATATTGCATGTGGCATAGTTGCTGAAAACAGCACTGTTTGACGTGCAGTTGGTATTTTTTGTAAAATTTCTTCTAAGTCTTCTCTAAAGCCCATCTTTAACATTTCATCAGCTTCATCCAAAACAACCATTTTGATTAAGCTAAAATCAAGACTTTTTCTGTGTAAGTGATCAATTACTCGACCTGGAGTACCAATTATAATTTGTGGTCCAGATCTCAAATCTTTAAATTGTTTTTCAATTGATTGTCCACCATAAATTGGTAGAACCTTTACACCAGCTTTGTACTTTAAAAACTTAGCAAATTCTACTGAAATTTGTATTGCAAGTTCTCTTGTTGGACACAAAACCAATGCCTGCGGTGATTTCACATTAGCTACAACCATATCTGCTATTGGCAAACCAAAAGCGGCAGTTTTACCAGATCCGGTAATAGCCTGACCAATAAAATCATGTCCTGCTAAAACATGTGGGATAGATTGTGACTGAATAGGAGTTGTTTCTTCGAACCCCAAGTCTAAAACTGCTTTTAAAACTTCGGCCGATAACCCCAAATTTTGAAAATTTATTTTTTCGTTCATCTAAAAAATTCCATTTATTCGTTTTTTTTAAAAAGTTAAGAATTAAGATTTATAACAGATAAGCCTATCGAACACAAGAAAATCATTTATTTCAGGCTTTTTTTGATAAAAATGATTAATCAACTTTAACTAACCACCTCATAATGATCGCCAACTTGTATTAATCTAGAATTCGCTTTATCTAAAGATAACTTTTAATTTCTTGTTCATCTCTAAATGTCTCTACTTTTAATATAATTTCTCGATTAACTGTTTTTTTATATACAACTTCTGACATTGCGTCTTGCAAAACCTGCTCTGCAATAATAACCGTTTCTGCTTTTATATTTGCAGAACAAAACGATATGGCTAACACTAGCCCAATAAATAATTTTAAATTTTTCATAAATTCTTAAGCCTCCGAAATAAAATAATTGTTTAATTGCTAATTGAACTAATTAATAGTAACAGAACAAAATTTAAAGACAAGCAACAAATCGAGATTTCGGCATAAATTTAACCTTTTCACTATATTAATCAAAAATTTTTATTAAAATTTGTAAAATTCAACATTTTTTAGATTTTAGCGAAAATTCAAATATTTTTAGATATTTTTGATTTCTATTTGAATTTTCGCAATAAGTATGATACTTTTAGCAATACTTAAATTTACTTAAAGAGATTTTTAGCTTATTTTTATTGTTTTAGGGGCTCTTTTAAACTTCAAACATTTTTTAAGCCAAAAATGGAGAAAAAGTTAGTTTTAATTTTATTTTGTAGGAATTCAAATGAACAAACAGAGAAAAGATTTACGAAACATCGCAATTATAGCTCACGTCGATCATGGCAAAACAACCTTAGTCGATGAAATGTTAAAACAATCCGGAACATTCATACCGAATGCAGAATCCGGCTCAAGAGTGATGGATAGCGGTGATATCGAAAAAGAACGTGGTATTACGATCTTAGCAAAAAATACATCCGTATACCTTCCAAACTCAAAGACTAGAATAAATATCGTCGACACTCCTGGCCACATGGATTTTGGTGGAGAAGTTGAACGAACACTTCAAATGGTTGAAGGTTTTCTACTTTTAGTCGATGCAGCTGAAGGTCCACTTCCAGGAACACGTTTCGTGCTTCAAAAAGCACTTCAACTCAATCTCAAACCAATAGTTCTTATAAATAAAATTGATAGAAAAGATGCGGACGTTCCAAGAATTGAAGCAAAAATTCACGATCTATTCTTAGAACTTGCACATGATACATCTCATTTAGATTTTCCAATACTTTATGGATCATCAAAATTAGGATTTGCATCTTCCGATCCAAATGCAACATCAGGCACACTAACCCCACTTTTTGACGCTATTTTAGAACATATTCCAGCACCTGTAGAAAAAGCAGATTCATTACAATTGCTTATCACAAATTTAGACCATTCAGACTATTTAGGTCGAATTGGAATCGGAAAAATTTTAAGTGGAACTATCACTCTCGGATCACAAATTATTTGCTGTAAAGATGGGTACGTAAGCAAACCTACAAGAGTTTTAAAACTGTATCAGTTTGAAGGAATAAACAGAAAAGAAGTTAATGAAGCAACATTCGGCGATATCGTAGCAATAGCTGGAGTTGAAGAAGAGTTAACAATTGGAACAACAATTTGTTTACCAGAAAAACCATTGCCAGTTCCTTATGTTGAAATTGATAAACCAACCCTTTCCATTTATGTTTCCGTTAACAGTTCACCATTTGCGGGTCGAGAAGGAAATTTATTAACATCTCGCCAAATTCGTGAAAGATTACAAAAAGAACTCAAAACAAACGTTGCATTGCAAGTCGAAGATACAAGTACACCTGAAACATTCAAAGTTTCTGGCCGAGGCCAGTTGCATCTTGGAATTTTGATCGAAACAATGCGTCGTGAAGGATTTGAAGTTGAAGTTTCGGCACCAGAAGTAATTATGCATACCATGGGAGGACAAAAACAAGAACCAATGGAGCATTTAACAGTTGATATTGAAGAACAACATCAAGGCGAAATAATTAAAAATTTAGGAATGCGAAAAGCTATAATGCTACAGCTTGAGAATATTGGAAATGGACGAATTCAACTAGAATTCAAAATTCCAGCTCGAGGCTTAATTGGTTTTAGAAGCCAATTCATTATGGATACACGCGGAACAGGTTTAATGGGACATAGATTCGCAGGTTATGCACCTTACATGGGCGAAATCAGCGGAAGAAATAAAGGTTCGTTAATCTCCATGGACAACGGATCAACTACAGGTTATGCACTTAATACATTGCAAGAACGTGGTGTTTTATTCGTTACAACAGGAGTAGAAGTTTACGAAGGCATGATCGTTGGTGAACATAGCAGAGACAATGACCTCGAAGTAAATCCAACCAAAAAGAAAAAATTAACAAACATGCGAGCAACAGGAACAGACGATGCAGTTTTACTTGCACCACCAAGAATTATTACACTCGAAAATGCGCTTGATTGGATCAACGACGACGAATTGATAGAGATTACTCCAAAAGCAATTCGCTTAAGAAAGAAATTCCGCAAAGCTTTCGAACGCAAAAAAAATAATTAATAACTATTTACAAAAAAGAAGAGGCGACTTTAAAAAGTCGCCTCTTCTTTTTTAGTGGTCAAAAACCAAAAGGATCCATCTCATTAAAATCTTTAAAAAACAATTCTTCAATTAAATCTTTCACTTGATGTTCATCATATTCCCCTTTTAACAATTTTATCAATTTATCAACATAACCAGCAGGAAAGGAAATTCTCGAATTTTCTACACCTTCATTTACTAACTCGAAAACAGTCTTACCGTCAGACATTTTCTTATTTTTATCTGCACCACGCTGTAAAAGAATAATTACCGCCGGCAAATTCACTTGATAAGCAGCAACGAACAACGGGGTAAATCCTTTCGAGCTAACAGCTTCTATCTCAGCACCCTTATTAATAAGAAACTCTATCAATTTCTTAATGTCTCTATTAGACGAATAGCTAAGATTTCCTCGATTACAACAAGCATAATGTAAAGCTGTATCCTGTAAATCACACGATCTAATTGAAACATCTATACCACCTTTTTCAAATAAATGTTCAATCGCTCGTGCGTTGTTGTTCCCAGCAGCACAAAATAAAGCCCCATTCTGAAATTTATAACTAAAATATAAAGGAGTCTTTATATCAACTCCTAGTTTCAAAATAAGACCAAACATCCAATAAATCTCTGGAGATTCACAATAAAGTTGCATAATCAAAGCATCATTCCTATCTAAAGCTACATACAAAACACTCGCTATTTCATCACAACTGGGCGGATTAGCACCAAACACAAGCTTATTTAGAGTCTGTGATAAAGCAATGCAAATTTTTTCACGCAAAGTTACATTTTGTTCATTTTTCCATGCCATGGTAGCTTCTCTGATCTGTATAATATCTTGAGGATTTAAAGGTCTTAAAGCTTTCAAATCTTTATCCGCAAAACAACATAACAAAACAACACTAAAAAAAATTGTTTTATAATTAAATAATTGCATATTGATTTCCTTAAAATTTACTAACTTAAAATTAAGCTATTTCTTATTCTCCAAACAACTCTCTTCCTAAAGCATCAAATTCTTCTGGGGTATATTTACCACGCAACAATTTTTCAATCATTAAAACATGCTTTTCTAATATATCTTGTGAATTGCTTTCTCTAAGACGCGCTGCGAATTTAACATTCTCCTCTTGTAAAGACGTAAGACATGCGCCTTCACGCAAAAGATCTAAGGCCGTCATACATCCTCGTAAACTTCTTTTTGACACATCAACACCATTCTTCAAAAGAATATAAACCGCGGGTAAATTTAAAAAATAAGTAGCACACATAAGCGGCGTAAAACCGCGTTCATCAAATAATTCTTTATTCGCGCCATTTGCAAGAAGAGTTTCAATTGTGTTTTTAATTGAAACTAAATCTGTACAAGGTTGAACCTTCTGCAAAAAGGTGAATCCTCCAGGTAGCTGCTTACAAGATGCATCCGCACATTTTTCAATTAAAACCGGCACGCTTTTATAGTTATACGGCCTAACAGCTGCAAATAAATCGCTGTTTACCGGATCGCTATATATTCCAAGTCTGCCCAAGGAATACTTCATCCAATCTTTCCTCCCAGAATCTAAATACAATTTTCTAATTAATGCATCATCCCAATCTAAAAATTCATAAACCATTTTAACTAATTCATCTATTCGATCATTTACCTTTTTACGTTCTATCTCATCATTAAACTTTTCGGAAACTAAAGGACCGCAAGAATCTCCGAAAGGATCTTTAGAATCCCATCCATTTTTATAAATACATCCTATTGCTACAGGCAAAGAACAACTTTTTTGATCTTGCTTATATAATCGCGCGCAATTTCTTAACTTTTCTATTGATGCAATATCATGCCATCCAGCATGTACCGGAACAATCAAGAAAAAACAACACAACAAAAAAACTAAACTTTTGATATTTTTTTTACAATTAAATAACTGCATAGCTGCATCCTTTCATAATATATAAACAAACTTTCGCAAGTTTATTTATATTAAAATTTTAATCAATAAAATCACCAATAAAGCTTGAAAATAATATGAATGCTGATATTCTTTGTTCTGTTATTTTAATCAAAAAAACGAAGAATTTTAATGAAAAAAATATTTTTAATTTTAACCTTAGCACTTATAACAAGCTTAAATGCAAAAAGGGATTATTTTAAAATATACTCCCAACCAGTAGATAAAAATGGAAATAGTAGAATGCATCTAATTTTTAAAAATTTAGATTCTCTAGATTTAATAAGAGTTTGGAAACTCACATCCTCAAAAGATTTTGAAAATCTGTTACAGATAACAAATGGGCAACAACAAACACCTGTAGACCTAATGATAAAAAGTTCAAAAACAAAATTAACTTCAAAAAATCAAACGCTAGATATTTTGCAATTCACATTTGAACAAACATTAAAATACTTATTAGCAAATGAAAAGCATCCTAAAACTCGGCATATTTAAAAGTTCTTTTATATATCAATTAGATTTTGGATCATATTTTCAGTTTTCAAATAATCACCTGCACCAAAATATATTTTTTTAACAACACCCTTTTTGTCCAATAAATAAAGAGAAGGCCAATATCTATTGTTGTATATATTCCAAGTTTTATAATCGTTATCTAAGGCTACAGGATAAGTTATTTTGAAACGTTTTACAGCAGCTTCCACATTCTTAACATCTTTTTCATATTCAAATTGAGGTGTATGAACGCCTATAATTATAAAACCCTTGCCCTTATATTTTTCATACCATTGATTTAGATATGGCAAAGAATGAACACAATTAATACAGCTATAAGTCCAAAAATCAACCAAAACAACTTTACCCTTCAGAGATGCAAGCGTAAGCGGTGAAGAATTTATCCAATGATTTATTCCGACTAACTCTGGAGCTTTACTCTCCAATTTTATTTCTGTGATCAAATTCTCATTATCTTGTAAACGTTCTAATTCTTTTTTTAAAACACCATTATCTTCAACAAAAAATCTGTTTAAATATTTAGACACTGATTGCTGCATCACAATATCCAAATTAAAAAAAATCATAGCAGATCCTATCACAATCAAAATGCCAAATATTTTTCTTATAACTGCTGCATTTCTTGAAAAAAAACTTACCGAATTTAAAATCGTAGATCCACCATACATTATTAAAAACATAGGTATAGCACAGCCGATACTATAAAATAGTAAAACCAAAATAATTTTAAGATTAATAACACTTGAAGCGACAATAGCTATTACAGTAGCAAGAACGGGACCAGCACAAGGTGTCCATATTAATCCAAGAGCTATTCCTAAAACTAAACCGCTGATAAATCCACTCCTAATAAATTTGGATTTCTCCTGAACCAATTCACCTAAATGACTAAATCCAGAAAAAATAATAACAAATATCTTTTCTAGCCTTGGAAATAACATTGAAATACCCAATATACCTATTAATGCTAAAGCAATATAACGTAAAACATTAGGAGAAATGCCTGTCAAAGAAACTATGAATTTTAAAGTTAAAGAAAAAAAAGTAAAACTTAAAATTAATCCTATGACTATGCCCCAAGCTCTACGTTTTTCTACAGCAGCTCCCAATCCAAGCAGAATAGGCAAAATTGGCAAAATGCATGGTGACAAAACCGTTATAAAACCAGCAAACAAAGAAAATAAAAGTAAAATTATCATAACTTCTCCTTAGTTCGTTCGCCTTGAGCGAAGTGAGCTTTTGGCTAACGCAGTCGAACAGGTGCGAACTCTTTTAAAAGAGCAATATTTTGTTTTTTATAATTACATTTTTATTTTTTAAATAATATTAGATTCCGTCCGCACCCGTTCGACTGCGCCACAAAAGTGGCTCCGCTCAGGACGAACGGATTTTTTTATAACAGGTCTCAGAATAGGTCTAATATAAAAATCATAACATCCACATTTCAATTAATTCACGTCAATAACCTTAACTAAACTTTGATTGTAAAAACAATATAAATAAGTAATAAACAAGAAAACTTGAGATAGATCTCGTTCTTGATATACTTGCAAATGTCGCACTTTTTTAAGTTTTTAAAACAAATAATAAAGGAAAATTTATGAAACCAATTATCTTTTCTGAAGGAGATTCGAAGACTTTTGAAAACTCCGTAAACGAAGCAATGGACCTAGCGATAAAACATTTTGATAAAGAACTTACCTCTATCCGCACAGGCCGAGCATCAACCGCAATATTTGACGGACTAAAAGTAGAATGTTACGGACAATTAATGGGCATCAAAGAAATAGCCTCTTTATCCGCTCCTGATGCACGATTAATCACAATCCAACCTTGGGACAAAAGCATCATCGGAGATATCGAAAAAGCAATTTTAGCTTCCGATATAGGAATTACTCCTGTAAATGACGGACAACTTATTAGATTACAATTCCCAATGATTTCATCACAACGCCGCGAAGAATTGGTAAAAGTCTTAGGCAAAAAAACTGAAGAATGCAGAGTATCTATCAGAAATGTGCGAAAAGAAGCACATAACTTCCTTCGTGAAGCAGAAAAAGAAAAATTGATTTCTGAAGATTTTGCAGAAAGATTATCTCATCTTCTACAAAAAATTACCGATAAATTTATCGAAAAAACAGATGCACTAAACAGTAAAAAAGAATCCGAACTAAAATCTCTGTAAAAATTAACAGATCAAAATTAAAAAGGGCTGGAAATATTTCCAGCCCTTTTTAATTAGACTTCTTCTGCAACCTGATATTATTGTCCGTTCGCCCTGAGCGAAGCCATTTTATGGCGGAGTCGAATGGGTACGGACGGCCCTTATAAAATAAATTTCAAAGAAGTTCGCACCCGTTCGACTGCACTCGCTAAAAGCTCGTTTCACTCAGGGCGAACGGTTTATAAATATTAAACATGTAGTTAGGCAAAACGTTTGGTTCCGAACTATAAAAACAGTTTCAGAAGAAGTCTATTAATTAAAATGTTAAATTTATTTTTTAAACTCAAAATCTTTTAGATAAGTAACTAAATCATTTAAACCATCTTTTGGTTTTACTGAAGTCAAAATATAAGGTTTAAACTCTTCTAAATCTGGTTTTATCTCTTCAATATTTGCAATCTTATCAATTTTGTTAAAAACAAAAATGTAAGGCTTCTCAATTTTTAAACTATGCAAAGTATCTCGGACAACTTCTATTTGATCTTTCCAAATATTATTACTTATATCGACTACAATGAGCAATAAATCTGAATACTTCAACTCATCAAGAGTAGATTTAAAAGATTCTATCAAATGATGAGGAAGTTCACTTATAAAACCAACAGTATCTGAAAGTAAAATCTTTTTTTGTGGCGAAGGATAATAAATTTTTGTTGTTGTATCGAGCGTTGCAAAAAGCTTATTTTCTACCAAAACATTTGATTTTGTAAGACGATTGAGAATGCTGGATTTTCCAGAGTTTGTATAACCAATCAAAGAAACTAATGGAATATTACTTTGCAGCCTTCTTTTTCTCTGCTCATCTCTAGATTTCTCCAAAATATGCAGTCTCTTTTGCGCTTGACGAATCTTGGTTGCATAAGTTCTTCGAATAGCTTCTTTTACCGTTTCACCCGGACCGCGAGATCCAATAAATCCTGCTTGTTGCGCCATATCTATACCACGACCCGACATTCTCGTTTTCAAATATTCCAATTCTGCAATTTCTACCTGAGTTTTACCTTCAGCTGAATGAGCAGAATTTTTAAATATTTCCAAGATCAAACGAGCGCGATCTGAAATAACACATCCAAAAGCATCGGTCAAATTTCGTTCCTGCAATGCGGATAATGATTCAGAACAAATAATTTCATCAATTTTATGTTCTTCACAAAATGCTGTCACTTCTTCTATTTTTCCAGTTGTTAAAAAATAAGAAGGATCTATATTTCGTAATTTTATAAATAATTTTTCATCATAAACAGCTCCAAGAGTTTCAACAAGACTTACAAATTCTTCAAAATATGCTTCCATATCTCTGAATTTATTTTGCGGTGTATAAATTCCCAAAAGTAAAATTTTAGGACGGATATCTTCAATTGAAATCGATTTTTTAGCCATAAGCTTCTTTCTGATTTTTTTTAATTTTATTTTTTAAGCATGCTTAAGATAGCATTTCCAAATTCTCTTGCAAATTTTGGTCCTTGTGATGTGATTATTTTATCTTTTTGGGAGATAACTACACCTTTATCAACAAATTTGACCTCATTTTTTTTGAAAACATCTAAAGCTTCATCACTAGGAAAAACCGTTGCCTCTTTACCTGTTAAAATTCTTGAATTTGCAACCGCAGCGCAAGCATGACAAATCGCAGCAACAATTTTGTTTTTAGAATGAAAATATTTTATGGTTTCTAAAACCTTTAGATCTTCCCACAAAAATTCTGTAGAACCACTACCACCTGGAATAACAAGTGCATCGTAAACATCAAATTTTTCATTATTTAAATCATCCAGCAAAAGGTTTGGCTCAAAAGTACGTCCAAACATTCCTTTAGCAATTCCTGGCTTTAAACCAGCAACATCTATTTCAATTCCACCTTCTTTTAAAATTTTATAAGGCTCCAAAAATTCTAAATCTTGAAAATCTTGAGGCATTAATATAAACAAAGCTCTTTTTTTCACATTTTCTCCCCGAAAACTTAAAAAAATTATAACTACAATAGATAAGATAGAAAGAAATAAAACTTTTTTATTCAAAACCATCCTTTTTAATATTTTAAAACACTATAGTTTTGAATATTATTTAAAAGAATAAATTTAGTAAATTGAAATTAGTTAGAAAATATTACAATGGAATATTTCCATGCTTCTTCTTTGGCAAATGCTCAACTTTTTCTTCAGCAATCTCTAAAGAACTAATTAATTTTTTTCGAATTTCGTTTGGCATTATAATTGCATCTATGTAACCAAATTCAGCAGCAACGTAAGGATTCAAAAATTCTTCTGTATATTTTTCTTTAAGTTCATTTTCCATTAAAAACTTTTCTTCCGCTGTTTGCAGTGAATTTATTTTGCGCTTATGCAAAATGTTAACAGCGCCTTGAGCTCCCAAAACTGCAATTTGTGCCATTGGAAGTGAAAAATTGAAATCTGAACCTAAGTGCTTGCTACCCATCACAATGTATGCACCACCGAAAGCCTTGCGTAAAATAACAGTAATCTTTGGAACAGTTGCTTCCGCATAAGCATAAATTAACTTTGCACCATGACGAATTATTCCATTATGTTCTTGCTCTATGCCTGGTAAAAATCCGGGAACATCAACAAGAGAAACAATTGGTATATTAAAATTGTTACAGGTTTTGATAAATCTTGCAGCTTTGCATGATGCATCGATATCAAGAGTTCCTGCTTTTTCTAAACTTTGATTTGCAACAATCCCGACAACTCTTCCAGCGATTCTTACAAATCCCACAACAATATTTTGTGCAAAATCTGCTTGAACTTCTAAAAAAGTATCGCGATCCGAAATAGCTTCAATCACAGCTTTAACATCATAAGATTGGTTTTGATTTTGAGGAATTAACAAATCCCAGTTTATAACTTGCTGTAGGTCGTCATTAAAATTTTCATATGAATCATGTAAGCCCGTTACCGATAAGTAATTATCAGGCAAATATGACAATAATTTTTTAACTTTATAAAAGCACTCTTCTTCACTTTGTGTCAAAAAATGAACAAGTCCCGTTTTTTCAGCATGAACTCGCGCTCCACCAAGATCATCTTTTGTAACCTCTTGATGCAAGACATTTCGAATAACATCAGGGCCTGTAATAAATAGCTGACTAATTTTTTCAGTAGTAAAAATAAAATCTGTTAATGCAGGAGAATAAACTGCACCACCAGCACAAGGACCTAAAACTACAGAAATTTGAGGAACAACACCAGAAAATCTACTATTGCGCATAAAAATTTCACCAAAACCTGCAAGTGCATGAATTCCTTCATCGATTCTTGCTCCACCAGAATCTAAAACCCCAATAACCGGACATCCGATTTTGGCAGCTAAATCCATTATTTTACAAATCTTTTGTGCATGTCTAAAGCCAAGCGAGCCACCTTTGATCGAAAAGTCTTGAAAAAAAACAGCAACTTTACGTCCATTTACTTTACCAAAACCGCAAATAACGCCGTCGGTATAAAATTTTTCTTCTAAGAATGGAGAAGTCGCTAACTGATCGATCTCTTCAAAAGAGTTTTCATCCAAAAACAAATTAATACGTTCTCTAGCTGTTTTTTTACCCAAACTAGATTGCGCTTGCAACTTATCAACTCCACCACCACAAGTTGCTTTTTGTTTCTTCTCGGCCAAAAGATTTATTGTGCTATTTTCTAACATTTTTGACATAAACTTATGAAAATCCTCTTTTATCAACCAAAATAATCATTAAAAGAAGTATAAATTTTAACCAAAGTTTTACAAATGCCCTAATTTAAAAATAAAAATAAGCAAAAAAGATCGATTTCGTAATTTAAATTTCATAATAGAAAAAAGATAATAATTTTATGAGAATTTTTTACAAAAAAAAGCGTAACTTAATTTTCAAATTACGCCTTTTTAACAATTTATTAAAAATTTAATTAATCTGCTGGATATGGAATTATATCTGGATCACTTAGAAAAGGTAAATCAATCAATAAACTCATTAACAAAGAAGCTACTACTTCCGACCAGACAGGATCGGTCCTAAAACTTTGCAAAACCGATTGTTTCGATGAATTAAATGCATAAAGAATGGCACGCTTCAGATTTTCACATAGTGCAGCATTAGGTGAATTTAAAACACTTAAATCGTCAGCGCAAGTCTGAAAACAATGATTAGCCGCAAGCTGCTGAGCTAGCTCAGCGACGCCTTGTGGAACTGCTTGAATTGAACCTATAAATATTACCCCTGCAAAAGTTACTGCCAAAATTGTCTTTTTTAAATTGAACATATAGAACTCCTCTCCAAATTATTTAAAACTATATAACTTCGTTAAACCCTTACAAACAGATTTCCACTAATTTATATCAAATAAGTATCGATGCAATAAATAAATAATTTTTAAATGTACTTCAGTAAGCTGGATATGGAATTATAAGCAACCAAGCAACCGTCAACTTCTTGGTTTTTGCTTTTTGTTTTGGAATATTAATGCGAACCGCCTGTTGATAAACAGCGTTAAGGTCACGCGCATGCCTAAACAAATTCCGGTTAACTTTTAACAAAACCAAAAATTGTTCCCACAAAAGCCATTACTAATATTTTTTTGAACATAAAGTCCCTCCAAAAGAAGTCCCAAAAAACAAAAAAGGCCGCTTTAAAAAGCGACCTTTTTTATCTAACTTAATATACCTATTTTTTAGATTTTTTCTTTGCAGTTTTTTTCGAAGAGTTTTTAACAGCTTTTTTAGAAGCTTCCACTAAAAATGGTTTTCTAACAAATGCATTGTCTATAACCACATCCATAACATCTGCATAGATGATATTCAAATCTTTATCTAAGTTAAGTTCTTTTTCAAATTCCTTAATTTCATCTTGATTTTCTTTTGGAACTATTGCTTTTTTGCTACCAACACGCACTGCTGCAAGTAGTTTTTCTTTCAAACCGCCAACAGGCAATACTCTACCTCGAAGTGTTACTTCACCGGTCATCGCAACATCTTTTTGAAGCGGAGTTTTTGTAAGGGCTGAAATCAAAGCGGCTGTAATAGTTATTCCCGCAGAAGGACCATCTTTTGGAATGGCACCTTCAGGAACGTGAATATGAATATCAGTTGATGCATAAAAATCTGGTTTTAAACCAAAATCTTTTGCCCGCGATCTTACATAGCTCAAAGCGGCTTGCGCTGACTCTTGCATAACTTCTCCAAGCTGCCCGGTCAGTGATAGTGATCCTTTTCCATTTAAAATAGAAACTTCTATCTCTAAAACTTCTCCGCCAACTTCAGTCCATGCAAGTCCTGTTGCAAGGCCTACAGTCTCTTCAAGCTTTTTTTCTGATTTTTTATATTTTGGAGTTCCAAGCCATTTTGCAATTTTATCTAAATCAACCTTAACTTTTTTAAGTTTTTTATTTTCAAGTAAATCTTGTATAGATTTTCTAGCAAGTTTGGCAATTACTCGTTCAAGCTGCCTTACACCTGACTCTTTTGTATACTCATCTATTATTTTTCTAAAAATTTCATCGCTAATCTCGATTTGCGCTGCAGTAAGCGAGTGTTCTTTCAAAACTCTAGGAAATAAAAATTCTTTTACAATCTTCATTTTTTCGCTAGATGTATAACCAGGAAGAGAGATAATCTCCATACGATCAAGAAGCGGATAAGGAATATTATCCATTACGTTTGCGGTTGTGATAAACATAACTTTTGAAAGATCATAATCTACTTCCAAGAAATAATCTGCAAATGTGCTGTTTGTTTCTGTATCTAAAACTTCAAGTAATGCAGAAGATGGATCTCCTCGGAAATCAGAAGACATTTTATCTACTTCATCAAGCAATATAACAGGATTTATAGTTTGTGCCTTTTTCATCGATTGAATAAGTTTACCAGGCATTGCCCCGATATAAGTTTTTCTATGGCCTCGTATTTCAGCCTCGTCGCGCATTCCGCCAAGAGAAATTCTAATAAATTCTCTACCCAAAGCTTGCGCGATACTTTTTGCAAGAGTTGTTTTACCAACACCAGGAGGACCTGAAAGGCAAATAATAGGTGAGCGTTTCAAATTATTTTTAGCAAATTTTTTGATAGCTATAAATTCTAAAATTCTCTCTTTTGCCTTTTTCATTCCGGCATGAGATTGTTCTAAAATTTTTTCTGCCTCTTCCAAACTTACTGTATCTTTGCTTTCTTCATGCCAAGGGATAGACAATATCCAATCAACATAATTTCTACTTACAGTTGCTTCGGGAGAAGATGGCTGCATAAGCTCTAAACGCTTAAGCTCTGCATCTACTTTATCATAAGCTTCTTTTGGTAATTTTAATTTTTTAGCTTTTTTGCGCAGTTGCTCTAATTCTTCTTGAACATTATCTCGTCCCAATTCATGTTGTATAGCTCTAATCTGCTCATTTAGATAATAATCTTTTTGATGTTTTTCAATCTGATCTTGCACTCGCTTCTTTATTTTAAGCTCTGTTTTAATCACTTCAAGTTCATGTTTTACCAAAGAAATAACTTTTTCGCTTCTTTCTTTTACATCAACCATTTCAAGCAATTCTTGCTTATCTTCCAGCTTAAGTGGTAAATGAGCTGCAATGGTATCAACCAAAAACTCTAAATCGCTAAACTCTTCAAACATAGTAAGAAGTTCTGCAGGAATTTTACCGTGTAATTCTACGTATTCTTTGAACAAATCTCGTAAAGTTCGCCACAAAGCTTCTGTTTCTGAATTTTTTTCTGGATAAATAGACTCAACATCTTCTGCTAAAACACCTATGAATCCTTCAGATTTTTGAATTTCAGCAATTTTTGAACGGCAAACTCCTTCAATAAGAATCTTTAAAGTACCGTTTGATAGCTTTGTTGCTTGTAAAATTATAGCTCTTGTTCCAAAATAAAAAATATCTTTTTCAGTTGGAACTTTAGTATCAAAATTTTTCTGAGAAGTTACAAAGATTTCTTTGTCTTTAGAAAGTGCGTATTCAACAGCCTTAATAGAAACCTCACGCCCAACAATTACAGGCATAACATTTTTAGGCATAGCAACAACATTTTTCAAAGGAAGAACTGAAAAAAACTTTGCTTTCTTTTGAGCATTATCATTCATGCTTTTTAAAACTCCCATTTAATTTAAAATTTATTAGATTTTGGCCTAAAATATTAGCAAATTAGCATCTATTATAAGGTAAATCTTAGTTAAAAAATAGCTCAACTGCAAGTAGAGTAATAAAAATAAAAAATTTTTTCAAAAACTCCACCTTTTCGCCTAAATCAAAGGAAAACTTGCATATCTAATTGACTTTCTATCTTTCCCCCCTATACTTCATTTAAAATAAAACCCTGAAATATTAGGTTATTTTCGCAAAATTCAAAGAAAAAGATGGAATACACGAAAAAAGATAAAAATATTAAAAACCGCTTTTTTCTTCATAAGTTTTCAACTTTTTTCAAAAAAGTCTTATCACCAATTTATTTTCATACAATTTTTTCAATTTTTTGTTTGTGTCCAATGTTAACAAATCTTAAACCCAAAGGAAGTTAATGATATCAAGACTAAGATCCTGGTATAACGCTAATAAATATGAAATCTTAAAAACAGCTTTGCTAGGTGCTTGCTTCGTATTTATCGTAGCAACATTCTCAATTTTAAAACCATTTAAAAATCCTGTATTTTTTACAACAGTCGGAAAAGACTGGCAACCATTTACAAGATGGGTAGAAATACCTTTTTTAATCATCTGTATGATTATTTACTCCAAGCTGGTAGATAAATTGCGAAGATACAAAATACTTACAATATTTTTATTAGCATTTGCAGCTATAAATTTAGTATTCGCATATTTCTTTATGCATCCGGTTTATGGATTATCAAACACAGTCACAAGCCCTTACAGAATATTAGGTTGGGCATTTTATTTTTACTTAGACCAATATCAATCATTCGTTATTGGTGCGTTTTGGTCGTTCACACACTCTATCAGCTCACCCTCTTCTGCAGAAAAACAGTACGGATTTGTTGTAGCAGCATCAAAAGTAGCCGGAGTAGTAACACCATTACTAGGAGCTCAATGGCTAGGACAATCTGAAAATTTTAATAATACAGATTCAATAGGAATAATGGTCATAGCAACTTCTATATTGCTATTTTTAGGTGCATTGACAATTTTAATACTAAAAAAGAAAATCCCTGGTTATAAACTTCATGGATATGAAGCTGCTTATCAATTTGAAAAAACAAAAAGCAAATTAGAGCTTGTTTATGATGAAAAAGAAGAACTCTCTATCAAAAAAGAAATTGGCTTTTTCAAGAAAACCGCTCATAAAGTCAAACACTCTCTGCATGGAACATGGGAAGGCATATCTTTAATGATATCTGAACCTTATGTTTTTGGAATATTCATTTTAGTATTTGGATACGAAGTTACATCTTCTATATTGGATTATCGAATGAATTTGCTAATTTCCTTAGCAAAAGATAATCGCGTTGTAGATATGTCTCAATACCAACTTTATTATACAGCAGCATTCCAAGGTTTGGGTTTATTATTCGCCCTTTTCGGCACGACAACTCTCCCAAAATTACTTGGCCTTAAAAAATGCTTACTCATTCCACCTATAACTATTGTAGGACTCGCTGCAGCTCTTTTAATAATAAATCCAACGCTTTCCCTATTTTTCATCATCATGGTGATCTTAAGAGCTATAAATTATGGCTTCAATCAACCAATTCGAGAAATGCTTTATATTCCTACGGTAAAAGATATCAAATATAAATCAAAAGCATGGATCGATTCTATGGGTAGAAGTTTATCAAAATTAACCGGCTCAACCGTCAATATCGTTTCCAAAGGACCTATTGCATATCCTATTATCATTGTAGTCGCAGGTATATGTGGATTAGTTGCTAATTTTGTAGGTAATAAATATGCAAAAACTATAAAATCTAATGACGTAATTGGAAGCGATTTAGAAAAAGAAGCTTTAAAATAAAATATAAATCTATTAAGCTCTTTCTTTACAAGCTGCTTTGATAAAAATTAGGAAGCTAATGTTACATAAACTAAAGTTATGGTACCAAACCAATAGATACGAAATATTAAAAACTACTCTACTATCAATTTGTTACATTTTTATAATTGGAACATTTTCAATATTAAAACCTCTGAAAAATCCAATTTTCTTTGCAACGGTCGGAAAATATTGGCAACCGTACATACGATGGGCTGAAATTCCATTTCTAATTATTAGCATAGTAGCTTATTCCAAACTTGTAGACAGCTTACGTCGATACAAAATTTTAACAATGTTCTTATTTTCTTACGCAGCTATAAATTTTGTATTTGCATACTTTTTCATGCATCCCGTTTATGGATTATCAAATACCGTCACAAGTCCTTGTCGAATATTAGGCTGGGCATTTTATTTTTATTTAGACCAATACCAAGCATTTGTGGTCGGCGCGTTCTGGTCTTTTACCAACTCAATAAGCTCCCCTGACTCTGCAAAAAAAGGATATGGATTTTTAATTACAGGATCAAATATTGCAGGAGTTTTAACACCACTATTCGGAGCACATTGGCTAGGTCAAACTGAAAACTTTAACTCTACAGACTCTATCAGCATGTTAATAATCACAACCTCGATATTTCTTATACTTGGCGCCCTAACAATTTTACTCTTAAAAAAGAAAATCCCTGGATATAAACTTCATGGATATGAAGCTGCTTACCAATTTGAAAAAGCAAAAAGCAAAGAAGAACATAAACAAGATATAATTGAAGAACATTTGATAGACAAAGAAATCTGTTTTGCAAAAAAAATGTATCACAAAGCAAAACATTTCATGCGTGGTAGCTGGGAAGGTATTTCCTTGATGATATCCGAACCTTACGTTTTCGGAATATTTATCATGGTTTTTGGATATGAGCTTACCTCAGCAGTTCTCGACTACAGAATGAATTGTTTGATTTCACTTGCCAAAAACAATCGTGTAGTAGATATGACTCATTTTAATTTTTATTACACAGCAGCATTTCAAGGTTTGGGCCTATTGTTTGCACTTTTTGGCACAACAACACTTCCCAAATTACTCGGTGTCAAGCGATGCCTTTTAATACCGCCACTAGTCACAATAGGTTTAGCTGTAGCTGCGTTATTTATCAATTCATCACTTATACTATTTTTTGTCATCATGGTAATTTTGCGCGCTTTAAACTACGGCTTCAATATGCCTATTAGAGAAATGCTTTATATCCCTACGGTAAAAGATATCAAATACAAATCAAAAGCATGGATCGACTCCATGGGTAGAAGTTTTTCAAAACTTTCAGGCTCAACTATCAACATTGTTTCGCAGGGCCCAATTGCGTATCCTATTATCATTACACTTGCGCTTGTTTGGGGATTCGTAGCAAAAATGGTTGGCGAAAAATATAAAAATACAATTGATGCAGATGAAGTTATTGGAAGTCAGTTAGAAAAAGATGCTTCTTAATAAAAAAGCCTTATAAACAAATATCTTGTGATCTTTAACTTTTTTGGTAAAATTAAATAACTTTTAGTAAAAAACTTATCTCTTTTGTAGGGTGGTAACTTCAAAAAAGAAGAAGGCCCAAGAGATAACAGGTGTAACCCTAATTTAAGGATAAAAATGATCGATATCAAAGAACTGCTCAAAGCAGGTGTTCATTTCGGACACAAAACATGTAAATGGTCTCCAAAAATGGCTCCTTTCATCTGGGGCGCAAAAAACAAAATTCATTTAATAGATATTTCCAAAACTGCAATTTTGCTACAAAGATCTGCTGATTTTTTGAAGCAAGTTACAAGCGAAGGAAAATTAGTTCTATGGGTAGGTACTAAAAAAGCTGCTCAAAAAACAATCATATCTACTGCCGCAGAATTAAAGATGCCTTATGTAGTACACAGATGGGTAGGCGGAACATTAAGCAATTTTAGCGAAATTAAAAAAGCTATTACTCGCTTATTACATCTAAGAGATGCTCTAAATAAATCTGCTTCAAGATTTACCAAAAAAGAAGCCAGCGTAATCCAAAAAGAAATCGCACGTTTAGAAAAGAATGTTGGTGGAATTTTAAATTTAACAAGCAAACCAGGCGCAGTAGTCGTAATTGATGCTCAAAAAGAAAGAGCTGCTATTAAGGAAGCTTTAAGCCTTGGAATTCCAGTCGTTGCTATGATCGATACAAACACAGATCCTGCAGGCATAAATTTTGTAATTCCAGCAAATGATGATGCTACCAAATCAATCGACGTCATCATTAATTATCTTGGCCAAGCAGTAAAAGCAGGTCATGAAGAATACGAACTAAATAATCAAGCCAAAATTGAAGAAAGCCGAGCAAAATCTAAAAAAGCTACAACACCCGTAGAAACAGTTGCAGTTGAAGTTGCAGCAGCTCCAACAATAGATGAAAATCTTCAAAAAGAGCTAATTCAAGCAGGAATCATCGGTGATGAAGACGAATCTTCTAAAGAAAGAAAAAAGACAACAAGACCAACAGCTCCTGTAAGAAAAAGAACAACCTCTAAAGGTTAATTGAAATTTACCGTGGAGAGATGGCCGAGTGGCTGAAGGCGCACGATTGGAAATCTTGTATGCATCGAAAGGTGCATCGAGGGTTCGAATCCCTCTCTCTCCACCAGAAAATTGGGAAGGTAAGTGTGCGATTTTTTAATTCGCCAGGTCCGGAAGGAAGCAACGAGAAAAATTGGCAGCTGTATCTTCCCATTTTTATTTATTTATAATCTCTATAAATAATTTTCATTAGACCTCTTCTGAAACTATTCTTGTAATTCAAAACTAAACCATGAGAAAGTCAAATATTCGCAATCCGTTCGCCCTGAGCGAAGTGAGCTTCTAGTAAACGGAGTCGAATGGGTGCGAACTCCTTAAAAAATGATAATTAACGCGAACTCGATAATTA